>JAQVDY010000008.1 GCA_028698215.1 Actinomycetota bacterium
ATCCTCAGTGGAAATCATTATTGCGGTTCCATCATTACGTACAGTGGTCAGCCAAGCTGGAATAGTAATCAAAATGTAGAAGCTGGTTTAAAAGCATGTTAACTAAAAGCTGTTATTTGCCTCTTGGTCCCTGTATTCGAAATGAACATCAGCCCTATTTATATTATTTTTTTAAAATTTTCCAATTCTATCAATATAAGTTCTTAATTTTTTAGGCCCAAAGACATTATTTTATCTTTGCCCTAAGAAACTACAAAGCCAGGATAGCCATATCTAATTTTTAAAAAGAGACCAGTTAAGATCAGTTCCGGTAATCTCTTTACCATCTGGAGCCCATCTAATTTCTTTTTCAGAAATCAGTTTATATTCAAAATCCCCAACTATCCCTTCCTCTACAGTAAATGTAATTATATCTTCATCAATAACCCACTTTCCATTTGTTATTCTGGGCTCAACATCTTTTTCAAGAAAAGTTTCCTCCATGTAAAAAGTACCATCAGAATTAAGGGTTATGATAGTTTGAAGGCCCGGAGCATCAGCAGCAGGCAAGGTTCCTTCGTAGGTTCCACTTAGGTCGGGTTTGCTGCATCCAAAATTTACTAAACCTGCAAGAGAAACTACAGCTATCAGTAAAATTAACAGTAACTTTTTCAACTATTTTCCTTTCTATAATTGATTAATTTAAAATATTTCTTATATATTATACACTTATTTCATGGTTTTTGTATTTAATAAGTTTGCCTAAATATTGATTCAAGATTTCATTGCTGGGGACTGTCATGAAAATATCAGCCTCCAAACTAATTGCCATATTAAATAAATCCAATTATTTACCCTAACTGGTTTGAACTATTTATTTAATTTTTAGTTAATATTAGGTTTTACAGGCCATCCCCAATTTTTGGGAGTTGTACAAAGGGATTGCAAAAATTGTATTATGTTTACAGTATCATAGCCGCTGCTAACTTAGCGTGGATAATGGTCTAAATATATTATTTGCTTGAAAGATAATTATGAAATACTTAAGACTAATATCTTTGATTTTGATGCTAACCATTATGGTAATTGCAGCTAATTCCTGCAGCAGCTACTGCCGGGTGGAACCAGCCGGAACTGCAGCTGATGAATGGGCCGACCCCATGGAAGGAAAAGACTGTGTCCCCAAAATCAGCTTAAAGGTGGCAGTTTATGATGATACCCAGAAAAATACAGCAGACCTGGAAATATGGATAGAGGGTACCGGGTCCTGGTATCCCAATTTGGGGTTCGGGGCAGATTATTTGATTCCGACTGAGCCCTTCTCTGAAGATATCAATAAAATCTATATCTATCCTGACGGCCGGGATGGAAACCAGGTAGTGCTGGATATAATTATTACTGATAAAATGACCCCCGTGTCCGATATGGATACCATCCATATAGAGATACATGACCAAATGGTAAAGGCCTGGGGTACCCCGGTTAAAGATTCGCTCCAGGAATTCCCCCGGTAGAAACTGGATGAAAAGAATGCTGGGTTATTTTAATGTAGGGCGTTCCAAAAGCTACTACTGTATTGCTGCTACCGTACTAAAGACAAATGAGCTGTAATTTGCCATATCAGAGGCAACACGCAGTTCCCGGAATTTAGACCTGAAAAATAAAGCAAAGCTGCTTCACTACATCTTAGAACAAATTGCTGCTGAGAAAAATTATTATTTAAAATTAAGGAATTATTTTTACCTGAAATTCAATTTGGCAACATAGGTACCAAACATAGTATTATTTTCCTTAAAACATTTAGCAAACCCTTGCCATAGCAATATTGGTTTTAATCAAAATATAAGGGGCCTAATTTTATATAGGTCTTTTCCTTTAAAATATAATTTGTTAGTATAAAATTTCTAGCAAACCATATTAATAGGATGCATTAAACATATGTATTACCTTGATCTTATAGGCATTTTTGCTTTTGCGGTAACAGGTGCCTTAAAAGCAAAAGGCCGGGATCTTCATCTTTTGGGAGCGGTTTTTTTAGGGATAATAACTTCCATTGGGGGAGGCACAGTTAGGGACTTAATAATTGGCCGAACCCCACTGTTTTACCTTAAGGATCCCAATTATTTACTGATAGCAATTTTTGCCAGTATTATTACTTATTTTACTCCCACTTTTTTTAAAAAGTGGTATTCAGTATTTCGATTTATTGATTCCATAGGGCTGTCCGCATTTACCATAATCGGGGTTTCCATCACCTATGCCCATCTATTTAACAGCCAGGGCTTTTCTATTATTTCCTTTCTGTCCTGCACCCTTCTGGGGATGTTAACTGGTTTTGGGGGAGGCGTGGTCAGGGATTCAATTATGGGGGACATGCCTTTATCTTTACAGAAAGGCTCCAATTATGTTTTGTCCGCATTCTGCGGAGCGGTTTCCTTTTATTTATTATCCTTTATAAATATCACACTGGCTATAACCATGTCTATCCTGATTACTATGGTTTTCCGCGAAATAATTTCTCCCTTTGGATTGTATCAAAAGGCAATCAGGAAAAATAATGGTTAAGCGCACTGTTGATTATAGCTAATGACATAATCATAGATATCTTCAATACGGCGGCATATACCATCTGGTTTACCGGTCTTAAGCGCGTCCAGGGAGTCCAGCCCCCAGGTTACTGCCAGAACTTTAACCGGTATTTTTTTACAGGCAATGATATCATTAAGCTCATCACCAACATAAACTACATCTTCCCTGTTTAGCTTTTTCTGTTTTAGTATTTTGATTATGGCTTTGTTTTTTTCAAAGATGTTTTTTGCTGAATAAATACCTGAAAATAAGTTAATGCATTTATGGTTTAAAAAACTACTTATATTTTGGACAGAATTAGAAGAAAGGATGGACAGCTCAAACCCCTGCCGGTCCAATTTTTCCAGAATCTGCAAGATTCCATCCACCAGCTTTACCTTATACATATAATCTGCATATAATTTCTTGGCTTCCACCAGGATGGAAGGCACCCTGTATAAAGGTATCCCTGTTTTTTTTAATTTCTGCAGCAGGGACATCTGCCTTAAAGCATGCAGCTGTGTTTTTCCTATCTCTTTTTTTACATACTTCTGCTTAAAATGATTAAATAACTGCTCTACAGCATAGCTGGAATCAACCAGCGTGCCATCAAAATCAAAAATAATATTTTTAATCGCCATAAACTGCCTTAAGGCTTAAATAATGGGCTTAACCGCACTGCCGTCCACTGCCTGTATTTTACCTTTAACCGCAAACAACCACATCACAGAAATATTATAAGTAATATTCCTGCCAAAGCCAGCAATATGCCAAACACCAGGGCCACGTTTGCCCCGGACTTATTGCTTTGCACAATGTCCCGTTTATCTTTTACAGAAACAATAAAGGGCAGTTTCTTATCCCAGGGCTTGCCTATTTTAATCCTATCACTTTCCAGCCAAGCCTCTCCTAATACATAAAGGTCCTGGGCCAGCGGTATGGTTTTTTCCACCATCCTAAACCCCAGGGTCCTAGCACCCATGGGATTATAGCGGAAATTGCGGAAAAACCCGTCGCGGGATGAATTATTTAAAGGCTCAAATTGGTCATAAGTCTTTAAAGCATCCAGCTGCAGCCCTGGCTGGTTTAGGCCTATATGAATTTCCTGGGATGAAGATGAATCTGTTAGGGCAATTGCCTTGCTGCTTTTATCATTGGTAATAAGGGATTCACTTTTCTTGACAGAAGGTGAGGTGCCGGATTTATTATTGCTCCCTTTTACCTCCTCATAGACCTGGTACAAATCAGCACTGTAATAAGCTACATCAGTTTCTGAAAATGGGGTTTTAACCGGCTCGACTGGTTTTGCCCTGCCCTTAAGCTCTACATAATGCCTGTAGCCTTCCAGTCCAGCTTCCTTATTTGCTTCCAGTAACTCTTTTAGATCCTGTATGGAGGTAGTCTGCATGAACTTTATTTCAATATTCTTGTTCTTTGTTTTTATGGGTACCAATATGGCCAGCAGTGCTCCCAGCACTATCAATATGCCACCTATAATATAAGGTGCCATCTATTTCCCTCCTATTCCTTTGATAATTCCTGTTTTAAGCGTGCCAGCTCATCCTCAGCAGCTTTCTTGTTTTCCATCTCCGTAAACACATCTTTTTGGGCGGCACCCATACCAGATATTTCAAAAGCGGCATCAGCCTGTGCTTCCTTTTCAGCTATCTTTCTCTCCATCTTATCCATTTTTGCAAAAGCTCCCGAGCTGTCTAGGTCTCCTACTGCTTTTGAAACCTCTTGGCGGGCATCAGCCACTTTGTCCCTGGCAACTAAAAGCGACTGCCTGGTACGTGCCTCATTTAGCTTTGCTTTTAACAGGTCTACCTGTTGTCTTAATATGTCTACCTGGGATGAAAGTTCGTTGTTCATCTTTTCATAGGTTTCTACACTGGAGTCAGCTTTAAGCTTATGGTCTACAGCCTGCCTGGCCAGCTCTTCATTGCCTTCTTTTAGTGCGCTTTTGGCCCTGTCTTCCCAAAGTTTGGATTCTGATTGTGCCTCTGCCAGCTTCTTGGCCATCTGCCTTTGGCTGGCCATTACTGTCCCCAAGCCCTGTACAGCTTTTTGAAGCTGTTCTTCCATATCAATTATGATCTGTTTAACCATTTTTTCAGGATCTTCCGCCCTGTCGATAAGATCATTGATATTTGCCTTGAGCAGATCGGTAAGTCTTGCAAAAATTGCCATTTGGTACCCCCTGTCTTAGGTGGTCATAGGTTGATAAAACTGTTAATAGTTTTTATATGCCCTAAATTTTACCAGCAAATAAAAATCTTTGGTATTAAATTACAAATAATTTATTCACTAAATATTATTTTGATACTGGGACCAGCGAACAGGGATTACAGGTTGACAATATAATTAATTAATTTCTTTAAATCAGCGATAGCTGCAAATTTGGCCAATGCATTCTCCCATAACCGGTAAGCCTGCTTATCGTGTACAGACAACCAGGCAAATGATTTCTTGGGTCCCAGATACCAGGTACCATGTAATTTAAAATATATCTCCAGGCAGTCAGTTAACAGCCAGTGGTACCGGTAATTTCCTTCCATATCTTCCCTGGCTGCCCTCTCATACATCTTGACCAGCCACCTTTTAAGGAAACTGGCTTCATCCTTTGACAATACTTCCGGGCCCTTAAGGTAGATTTGATTAATATTTTCTAAAAATTTTTGACCCTGGCCCCTGCAGTCCAAAATAGGGGTTCCATCCTTAAGATGTATAAAATCTTCAGGCCTATCCAGCATGCCGGAGTCATAAATCCAGGCATCCAGGGTCCTGCCTTGAAAAATTTTGGTATCGTGGGCCTTACTTTTATTATCAGTAAAACAGGCTAAATCTACATCACTTTTTTCCGAATGATCTGCCTCCGTCCATGAGCCGTAAAGTATTATGCAATGGCATCCATATTCTGTTACCAGGTAATCTGTTAATTTGTCTAAAAATTTATTATCCATTTCCTATAACCTCAATCCCCGGGCTCCATTTTACTTGTTTTGGGCATAACCCCATCCACAGCCGGCAACAAATAATAGTTTTAGGGAAAGATTAGAGACAGGATAAGAAAGACCCTGGTTAATCTTCAGCGCCCTCCAGGCTCATCAGCACCAGCTCTGAAATATCTTTTACCTTTATTTTGGATTTCTCAGCTTTCAAGGCATTTATTATGGTCCTTACACACTGCTGGCAGGCAGTAACTACTATATCAGCCCCTGTATCCATTATCTCTGCTGCCTTTATTTTAGCAATGCTTTGGACCAGCTCCGGGTCAGCTGCCTCCACATTGCCCCCTCCTCCGCAGCAAAGGGCACGTTCCCTGTTATTCTCCAGCTCTACAAATTCTACTCCGGGTATGCTGCCAATAATTTCCCGGGGCTCATCATATACCCCAGAATTTCTCCCCAAGTCACAGGGGTCATGATAGGTGACCTTAATATTTAAAGGATTTAATTTAAGCCTGCCTTCCTTAATGAGCCGGTTTAAATACTGCACCAGGTGCATCACTTCAAAATCCATCTTTATTTCAGGCTTTATCAGTTTATAGGTATGCTTCCACATGTGGTAGCAGGAAGGGCAGGAAGTTACCAGCACTTTGGCTCCGGTGTTGGCCACTGTCTCCACATTATGGCGGGCAAATTCTACAAAATCTTCACTAAATCCAGAAGTAAGCAGGGGAAACCCGCAGCACCACTCCTTCTCCCCCAAGACTCCAAAATCTATTCCAGCATGCTGAAAGATTTGAACCACTGACCGGGGAAGTTTAAATACCCGGGGAGAAAAGGAGGAAACGCAGCCCACAAAATAGGCAACATCCATCTTTGGTTTAACATACCTGTCCTCTGGCAGGCCAGTCACCTTATCTATCCAATCGGCCCTGCCCTCATTGGTATCAAAAGAAACATTCCTGGATTTCATCAGCCGGTCCCTCAACATCTGCAGGGCCTCCGGATGCTGGCCTTCCTCCACCATTGCTTCCCTGAGTTTTACCCATAAGTCCTGCAGTTTTATTCCTATATGGCAATCCAGCTCACACCGGGAACACATGGTGCAGGCATAAGCTGCCTTGGCCAGATCCTGCATATCTTCTTCCGATATTTTCTTATTTAAAATTTTAGACCAGAACCCAAACTGGGTGCCTGCCATTTTTTTTAGCAGCTTAACCTTTTTAGAAGGCGCTATGGACTCATCATCACTGCCTAATACTGCGGTGCAAAGATCCATACAATTCCCGCATTTGGTACAAGCATCTATTTCTGCCAGCTGCAATACATTAAACTTGTCAAGTTTCATAGGTAAGCTCCACTGTCCATGATTTACAAAATTAAACTAGAGCCGCTAAGTATGGCTCTCTAATTTCCTAAGCTTTCTGGCCACCACTACCAAGGGCCCGAACACCATGTGGGAAAACTTGCCATAAGGAATGTAGGCTACAAACCCCAGCAGCATCACCAGATGTATAAACAGAAAAGCCATGGATACCGCCTGCCAATCCACATTCCTAAATAAAAATGCCAAAACCAGCGATATTATAAATCCTGCAGGGGCAAAGGCAGCCCTGCCGGCAGGAATAGAACGGGCCAATATAAAGCTGGCTTCATATAGAAAACCGAAAATAACGGTTATGGCCAGCAATATGCCTGCAGTTTTATCCTTAAACTCTACAGATTTTTTCTTGCTCCTGAAAGCCATAAACCTCATAACAGCAATGACTACTCCCATTATTATTGCCAGTTTGCTCAGGTCCAAGGCAGCTGCAGTAAACCGGTTTTCCAAGGTAGAGAATACCTTGATAAAACCAGAAGAGGCTGGGGTAGCCACCCCTGCAGGGGCAGCAAAAAAAGCAATAGCATGAAATACTGTAATTACAAACAGGGAAACCAGGCCCCAGAACATGAATATGTGTATGAACCATTTAAGTTTACTGTCCCTGTAAAGGTTGACATGAATTAGGCCATCAGCAAAAAAAGCTTTAACTGTCTGGCCAAAATCAGGCCCAAAAAACCTTTTAAAAAAATTTACCGCATGATTTTTAAACTTGGCTGACCGGGAAAGTTTGGCAGTTTTTAGGCCGTAGGAAGTATCCTCTTCTCCCCATAGCCAGATGGATAACCGGTAGGCAATACCCCATAAGAAAAAAACCAGGAACAAAGCAAATAAAATCCAGAAGAAAACATCTCCCCTATCCATAAGCAAACTCCTGTGTTCTTGAGTTGCCAAAAATTAAATTGTAATGATAATAGCATATTTATTAAGATATTAGAAAGATATAAGTAAAGGGTCAGAGCTTTTTTTCTAAGGTTCATCCTGGATAGGGCAGGCTGGGAAGGTCATACATTGAATCTAAAATCTATAATATCTCCATCTTTTACTATATACTGCTTGCCTTCAGAACGGATAAGCCCCATTTCCCTGGCCTGGGCAAAAGAGCCTGCTTTTATAAAATCCTGATAGGAAATGGCCTCTGCCCTGATAAATCCCCGCTCTATATCCGAATGTATAACCGAAGCAGCGGCAGGAGCCGGGCTGCCTTCCTTTATGGTCCAGGCCCTTACCTCATCAGTCCCAGCAGTTAGAAAACTTATAAGGCCCAGTATGCGGTAGGAAGACCTGATCAGCTTATCTAAGGCTGATTCCTGGATACCCAAATCTTTCCTGAACTCCTCCCTGTCCTCACCGGAAAGGAGGGCCAGCTCTTCTTCGATCTGGGCACATATTATTACTAATTCTGAATTTGTTTGCTCCGCATATTCCTTTAAATGATTCACATCCGGGCTGCCTTCCAGGTCGCTTTCTGCTATATTGGCTACATAAATTACCGGTTTTAGGGTAAGCAGGCCCATAGATTTTATAATTTTGGCCTCTTCCGGATTTAATCCCAGCGTTCTGGCCGGCTGGTCATCCTCTAAATTTGCTTTTATCCTTTCCAGTATCTCCGCTTCCTGCTTTAAGTCAACACTGGTATTTCTGCTTTGCCTTTGTATGGATTGAAGCCTTTTTTCCACACTTTCCAAATCGGATACTATGAGCTCCAAATTTATGGTTTCGATATCATTTAGGGGTGAATCAGCCCAACGGTCAAAACACCTTATAACGCATACCAGGGCGTCTACTTGCCTGATATGGGTTAAAAATTGACGGCCTGCACCCTTTCCCCCGGGGTCCAGCCCGGCAATATCCATAAACTCAATAGTAGCTGCAGTCTTCTTTTTAGGTTTAAATATCTGGGCCAGCTTTTCCAGCCTAAGGTCAGGTACCGCTACCACTTTTATATTAGGCTTAGTGCTTGATTTCTTTTCCTGATGGTCCATGGCAGCAGAAAGGGAATTAAATAAAGTAGTTTTCCCTGATCCGGTTAGCCCAATTAAGCCCAGTTTCATCTAAATCTTTCCTATATTGTTTAATAAAGTAGCAAATTATAGCTTATTGGCAAAAATAAGCCAATAATTTAATTATAGCCTGAAATTCAGCTGAACGTATTTGTGATATAATAATTACAGTTCGGTTAATTAGCCCTATGCCTACCGGAAACGGTAAACCCAGCCCGGCTAGCAAGCCGGCACAAGTGGGGTTTTTATGCTGAAAGGTTCAAACTAGATATGCCGCAAAGTTTTAAATCCGGTACAGGGGGGTACGGGGGCGGCCGTTTCCATTACAGTGAAGATGGCCAGAAACCAAATATCTCCCGTGTATTGCTAAAAAAAATTGCCAGGTATTTTTTACCTTATTGGAAGCTGCTTATACTGCTGTCCATTTCCATCATAATTACTTCCGTTCTGGGACTACTGCCTCCCATATTTATTAGGAACATAATCGATGTAGCCCTGCCCCAAAAAGATATAAACCTGCTGATAATATTTATCCTATCTTCTTTTGGGGCAGTACTGCTTAGCGGTTTATTTGCTGTGGGGCAGAGTTACCTGAACAGCTGGATTGCCAAATATATAATTTATGATATCCGAAACTCTATGTATAACCACTTACAATATATGAGCATGCGTTTCTTTTCGGAGGTCAAAACTGGCGATATTACCTCTCTTGTCAATAATGATATAGGCGGCATTGAAAGTATTTTTTCAAATACACTGGTACATATAGTACAGAATATTTTCATATTCCTAATAACTGCAGGCACTATGTTCTATACCAATTGGAAGCTGGCCCTGGTGGCTATGATGATACTCCCCCTATTTGTGCTGCCTACCAGAAAAGTAGGCAAAATAAGATGGAAAATAGCTTCCCAGGTTCAGGAAAGACTGGCTGATTTAAATCATATCATACATGAGACATTAAATATTAACGGTACCATGCTGGTAAAACTGTTTACCCGGGAAAAGCAGCAGGAACAAAAATTTGAGCAGGTAAACCAGGAAGTAACCAGGCTCACCATAAAGGAATCCCTAGCCGGCCGCTGGTTTTTTATGGCCATATCTTCGGTAGTGGCCATAGGGCCCATGATCATCTATCTGGTAGGCGGATTAATGCTGATAAGGTATGACAGCATAACCATTGGAAGCATCGTTATGTTTGTGGCTCTTTTGGGAAGGCTGTACAGCCCGGTTACCTCCTTTGCCAATATAAGCGTGGATATAACCCGGTCTGCAGCCCTGTTTGAAAGGATATTCAATTATCTAAATATAGAGCATGAAATAAAGGACCGTCCGCATGCACGGGCCTTAAAATCAGTAAAGGGTGAAGTAAGGTTCAATCAGGTAAGCTTCTCCTATAACCAGAAAACCGTGCATCTGGAAAATATCAATATAGCCATAGAGCCGGGACAATTGGTAGCTTTCGTAGGCCCCAGCGGGGCCGGCAAAACTACCTTAACCTACCTGCTTCCCCGGTTTTATGATGTTGGTTCCGGATCCATAACCATCGACGGTTATGATATCAGGGATGTTACCCTGGAATCCTTAAGGCAGAACATAGGCATGGTAACCCAGGACACATACCTGTTTAATGATTCCATAGGCCAGAACCTGCTGTTTGCCAATCCCGATGCCGGCACTGCACAGCTACACCAGGCATGCAAAATAGCCAATATCCATCAGACCATCATGGCTCTTCCCCAGGGATATGATACCATAGTGGGAGAGAGGGGTATCAAATTATCCGGGGGTGAAAAACAGAGGCTGTCCATAGCCAGGGTGCTGTTAAAAGATCCGCAGATAGTCATATTGGACGAGGCCACCTCTTCCTTAGACTCCATATCTGAAGCCCTTATACAGGAAGCCATTGAGCCTCTGCTTAAAGGACGCACCAGCCTGGTTATTGCCCACCGCCTGTCCACTATTTTAGCGGCAGATTGTATATATGTGATTAGCAAGGGAAAGATTGTAGATGCCGGTACTCACCAGCATCTGCTGTCTGTAGATGGTATATACCAGGATCTCTATAACCGCCAGTTTAAAAATTCTGCTAAACCTGGTCCTTCCTGAGGGCTAATTTTTAGCCAGGTGATAAAAATTACCCTTTCCCCTTATAATTAGCTTGAGAAACAATATGCAAAATAAATTAAAATTAATCTCTATATTTCTAATATGCATGGCCTGGTTTTTGCCGGCATGCAGCCCTGCCCCTGCCGGGACTGCAGCAGAAGCTATAATAGAGCACCAACCAGAACCTGAAATGCCAGCCCCTGGGCAGCCGGACAGCAAAGAAGCTGACGTCATTGCTGAAACCCAAAAGGAAGGGCCAACAGACTTAAAGGAACTGAGTTCCCTGGAATATGGTTTTGACCTAATAGATGCTTTCCCCTCCCTTTCCTTTAATTTGCCTGTAGACATTCAACAGCCCGGTGACGGATCCGGCCGCTTGTTTGTAGTAGAAAAAGAGGGAAGGATTATAATAATAGATAAACAAGGACAGTCCACACAAATATTCCTTAATATAACCGACAGGGTAAACAGTTCCGGATCAGAACAGGGGCTGCTGGGCTTGGCCTTTCACCCTGATTTTGAACAAAATGGCTATTTTTGGGTTAATTATACTGATAACAACGGAACAGTGGTTTCAAGGTTTATTGCTGAACCCGGCACAGGTTTAGCAGATCCGGAATCAGAGCAGGTAACCATTGCCTTTCCCCAGCCTTATTCCAACCACAATGGCGGACAGATTGCCTTCGGGCCTGATGACGGTTATCTCTATATTGCTGCCGGGGATGGGGGAAGCGGAGGAGACCCCCATAATAATGGGCAGAGCCTAAACACCTTGCTGGGTAAAATCCTGCGTATTGATATCGATCATCCTTCCGGTGGTAAAAATTATAGTATTCCTCCACAAAACCCCTTTGCCTCCAACCAGGAAAATATACTGCCGGAAATATATGCCTATGGATTAAGGAACCCCTGGAGGTTCAGTTTTGACCCCGAGACCAATAAATTATGGGCAGCCGATGTAGGCCAGAACAAGGTAGAGGAAATAAATATAATAGAAAGCGGAAAAAATTATGGCTGGAATATCATGGAGGGAAGCCAGTGTTTTAACCCCCCTCAAGACTGTTTCAGGGAGGATTTGGTTTTACCTGTCTATGAATATGAGCATCCATTAGGAAAATCGGTTACCGGAGGCTATGTATACAAAGGCCAGGAAATAAGTTCCCTTTATGGGCTGTATATATATGCTGATTTTGTAACCGGTTATGTGTGGGCCTTATCCCAGGGCCAAGACGGAAAAGTAGAAAATTTCACCTTGGCTGAAACCGGCTTAAATATAAGCTCTTTAGGAAAAGACCAGGACCAGGAGCTGTATTTTGCTGCTTTTGACGGAAACATCTACAAACTGGCCCTGCCCTGATGGAGCCTATGCTGCCTTGTACCTATTGAAAATAATGGCCTATATTATTTACAAAATCATCCACAGCCTGGGTCCTGGTATAATCTTCTTGCTGAAGCAGGTTTAGGTAATCAGCTAGTATAATAGCAAAATCAGTACCGGCATATTCCTGCAGATCGCTTTCAAATTGTTGCAGTTTGTCCGGTATTATTTTCCGGCTGAAATCAAATACCGGGCTGTTATCTATGCCTCTCAAATATATGGACATCCTGGCTATGGCATACTGCTTTACCTCTTCTTTCCGGGGAGAATCGCTGTATTTCTCTAAATATTCCATAGATTTTAGGATTCTCTGGACATATTCTGCATTATCCACTGCTATGCCCGCATCCAACAATGCCGGGCTGTTGGATTCCATGGCTTTTAGATTGATATAATCATTCATCTCTCCGGTTAAGAAAGGACTATAGGTTAGATAGGCCTGGTAATCTATTATTGGCTCAAAAGAACCTTCCACTGCAATTAGCTTGTATTTTTTTTCCATAGCTTCAGAAGCAGCCTGGCTTAAAGAGTCCAGATAAGAACCAGCCAGTATCTCTAAATCTATGTCTTCCAGGGAGGGAGAAAGCTCATAAATGGTTTCTTGAACCTGGGGCTCATAAAATTTGGTTGCCATTTCCGGCAGATACTGCTGGCACAAGTCTATAACCGCAGCTAACATTTCAGTCACTAGCTGGGGGCTGGCATCTGCTTTATGGTTATCTACAAACTCAAACAGGCGGCTTATGTTTTCTACGGATTTTTCCATCTGGTCAAACTCTGCTTTAATAGCCTCTGAATTATTTTGGCCCTGGTAGGTACCTTTTGCCGCATCGGTAATCAGCCACTGCTCTTTTGACCTGGCTAAAGTAAGGTCAACCTCATAAGAACCGCTATAGGTCCCCTGATCTGCTTCCACGCTGGTAACTTCCAGGACCCGCCCGGTCACCCGGTAGGTGTCTTCATTTATCTTCTCTACTTTATCAATCTCTATTTTATCCGGCCAGGGGCTGGAGGTTAACCTGCCCAGAGCCTGCAAAGGGTTTTCAATCCATTCATTTATCAGATCTTCTGAAACCAGGCCTGAGTAGCTTTCCCTCATCTGGGTTTCCAGTATATCTGGAGGAGCAGTAAGGGAAACCTCAGCCAGTTTTAACCCAAATTGCTCTACTGCCTGGCTTACTGCCTGTTGGTCCTGCTGTTCGGTATCAGGCCCGGTAGGCGGGCTTACTTCTGCCGGCTGTTGGTTTTCACCGGTCTCCGGTTCAGCTGCCTGGCTGCCGCTACCTAATAAAGAGCAGCCTGAAAACCACAGTAAAACTGCGCCTATGATAATGATGGAATATATATATTTAGAATAAGCTTGAAAATTCTTTGATGTTTTTGGCTGGTTTCTTAAATTCATGTTTACCTCTCTTATTCGTTTTCCGGTGTAGGCGCTTTTTGCCCTCTCTAATTTTCTAGCCAATAGACCTTTAGTATAAATATCTGGTAACTATAGGTTTGCCCCATTATTATAATATGGACTATCTTACCATTCAAGGCGGGAATATTAATGGCTGTATTTAAGCCGGGGGCTGGTAGCCAGGCTTCTTATAAAGCGTATCTTTTTTGCCTTCGATTTCAGGGTAGTATACTTTTTCAAACCATTCACTTTGAGGTACCTCTTCTATGGCTATGGACACTGCTTCGCTGGAACAGTCCAATGTCTCTTTTACTGCATTAAGCAGGGCATTGGCCATATTGTTTTTTTCCTGTTCAGTTCTTCCCGGCCAGAGTTTTATAGTTATATGAGGCATAATTTCCTTCCCTTATAATATAATTTCCTTGTCTTTTATTATCTGGTTGGTAATTTCTACTACCACGGGGTCATAAAGCTTGCCTTTGTTTTTATTGATTTCCTTCAATGCCTGCTCTATGCCAGGAGCAGGCCGGTAAGGCCTGTGGGCTGCCATTGCTTCTACTACATCAGCCACTGCTAAAATCTTGCTTTCCAGCATGATTTCATCCCCTTTAAGTTGCCGCGGGTAACCCGATCCATCAATTCTTTCATGATGCTGCAACACCAGTTCTGCTATGGGCCAAGGGAAATCAATACTATTTAGAATCTCATAACTGTTCTGGGGATGCAGTTTTATCAGTGAAAACTCTATATCACTTAACCTGCCCGGCTTGCTTAGAATAGACTGGGGGATATAAATCTTGCCAATATCATGAACCATGGAGGCCAGCTTAATCATCTCCCTCTGGTCCGGGGAAAGTTTCATCTTTTCAGCTATTTTATTGGCTAAATTCCCAACCCTCCTCTGATGTCCCGAAGTATAAGGGTCTTTAGTCTCTACAATAACAGACATGGCTTCAATGGTCTGGTAAAAAAGCTTACGCAGGTTTTGTTCGCTTAATGCTACCCTGGCCAAAGTTTTCTTCTTATCAGTGATATCAGAGATTATGCCTAAAATTCCGGTAATATTGCCGCTATGATCCCTGATAGGTACGGTAGCCAATGATATATCAATAATGCTGCCATCTTTCTTTTGCCTTTTCAGCTCTACTCCTGAAAAACTTTTACCGCTTAACACTGTCTTTACCAGGCTCTTGTATTCTGCTATTTTATGTTCAGATACTATAGGCAGCATTTGATTTATAACTTCTGCCTTGGTAAAACCAAACATATCTTCGGCTGCCCTGTTCCAGATATTGTTTACCCTGCCCTCTCGGTCCAGTTTTACTATAGCCAGGTGAGAAGCATCTATGATAGCTTTCATTTCATTATTGGTGCCAATAAGTTTTCTTTGCAGGTTTTCTCTTAAATTATCCTGCCGGTAAGACTTAAGGGCAAAAGATATGTCTACTGCCACTTCGTCAAACAGGCTAATTTGGTCTGGCCTAAAAAAATCAATTTCCCGGGCAAACACTGCCAAAAAACCATTTTCTCTTTCAGGCATTACAATGGGAAAAAAGGCAGCGGAACCCAGTCCCTCATCCAAGGCTCTCTTTTTACAGGGAATCGAATCCGGAGCCTCTTTTATATTTTGGGCAATGTAGGGTTTCCCCTCCATAATAGCACTGCCTACTGGACAGTTTTTTTCATGATATGTACAGCTGTAAGCTGTAGTTGTTTCACCTTCTTCAGAAAATAGTAGGAAAGCCTGTTTTTTACTATCATATGTTCCAATCCAGCATAAAGGGAATTTCCCATCTTTTTTGATTATAGCCGGAATCATGGTTAGCAGCTTGGTTTCATCCCTTTGGCGTACTATGGCCTGGTTAATATTACTAAGCACGGTATAGAGCCGGTTTAGGTTCCTTATTTTTTGGGCAGCCTTATTTATTTCGGTAGTATCGGCCACTGAAGTGACTACCATATTCTGGCTGGGTAAAGGCACACTGCGGATGGTAATAAAAGTTTTTTGCCCGTCGGGCCGATTTAGGGGAGTATTTTCTTCTACCACTACCCCTTCCGCCTCATTGGATAAACCATTTATCAGGTGTTTAAAAACCTTTTGGTATTCCTGCCTGCTAATTAAGCGTTCTATATAACTTTCCCAGCTTCCCTGGCTGGTATCATATCCCAGTATTTCTTTCAAGCTGTTATTGGAATAAAATAATTTACCAGTTTTAATATCATTGACAGCTATGCCTATAGGCAAATTGGCAATAATAGAGTTTATGAATTCATTCTTTCTGGCCAGCTGTTCTTCTGTCTGTTTCAAATCAGTTATGTCTATAATGAATCCTTCTAGAATATTATGGCCGTCATGCACTCCTAAATGGTGGCCAATCTCTGAAACCCATTTTATCTGCCCTTCTTTGGTAGCAATCCGGTAACTTACTTCGTATTCTCCATTAGGTTTGAGGCTGCTTGAAATTACTTCTCTTACCTTGGCTCTATCTTGGCAAAGTATTATCTGCTCATAGGTATATTTGCGGTTCATCACCACATCCAGGTAATTAAAACCGGTAAGCCGCTCAAAATTCTTATTAAGATAAATCATGCTCCAGTTTTCATCATCCACACAGCAGAAAACCACTCCGGGAAGCTTGTCTAACAACTGAGAGCTATAAGGGTGATTTTCCTCCAGGACCTTCTTTATTTTTTTCCGGCTCAGAGGGGTTTCCTGTCTTAGTTGATTATAGATTTGAACTAGCTTATTTTCTGAGTGTTTGGTGTTAAACATAAATTAATAAGTAATATTTAATAAATAAAAAATCTTCTAATACCTGTAAACCTAATTATGGTAAGCCCCTTCTCCAACCATATTGCCTTCCTCAAACACTATGTCGTCTCCGGTTCCAGGGATTTTATCCTTGCCGCTGCTTTTAAGCTGATAGGACTCTGCAGTAAGTTCATAAACATAAGGCGAACCCCAGGAATCCCTGGAGGGCAACTGTTGGTAATAATGGGCAATATCAGCGGGAAAACTATCTTCCGGCGGGTACTGGCCATTATCATTTTTATAAAGCTCTATAGCATGGACCATGTTTTTCATTTCGGCCTCGGTAGAAGATTCAAGTGCCCTTTCTTTTAATACAAAGTACACCGGTATGGCAATTCCCAAAAGTACGGCCAGTATGATTACCACCACCATTAGCTCCACCAGGGTAAAGCCGCTCCTGTATCTAAAAATATGCCTCATATTGATTATAGCTTTTTTAAGTAAAAGATAAATTATTATAATTTTATTATTAAATATAGCAGAATATTATTATTAATAATATAAATTTCTGCTCACTTGCGGTACATAAAAATAAAAGAGGCCCGGCTTTGGGAAAAAATAATCAGCAGTATTACTGTAAGGGCCATAAATACCGCTGCCATGATTACAGAAAAGAACAGGCTTAACCTGGAACTTAAATCTATAATATAGGGGGTAATCGCTTTTCCCAGGCTGGAAGCAGCAAAAATTATAGTAATGATTATACCCCTGCTTTGTTTAAAAATCTGGGTGCCGGAGGATACCATTAATGGAAATAAGCCCGAATAACCCAGTCCGGCCAGGGCTGTAAAGGTGTAAACCAGGTAAGCTGGGGTAGATAAAGCCATAAATACCACTGATATTGCACCCAATATTGATATGGACAACATAATCTTGAAAGTTTTTATCCTGGAAGTTATCAAACCCACTATCATTCTTCCCCCAATAACCGACCACCAAAAAATGGTAACCACCGCTCCTGCAGACTGAAGGCTGAAACCTCTTTCAGCTCTAAGGAAAGTAGGCATCCAGGTAAATACTATAGCCTCCGAAATACAGTAGGTTAATACCATTAGCACTACAAGGGTATAAGCCAGGTTGTGTTTTCTGTCCCCGAACAGCTCCTTTAAAGGCATCTGGTCTTTTGGTTCCAGCTGAGGCCTTGCTGAAGCTGGACTTAAGCACATAAACAAAATAATGGTAGATACTATCAGGGGTATCGTCAATATATAGATCAGCTGCCAGTTAAAGCCATGGCGAACCAGCAAGGAAGCGGCCAGGGGGGCCAGGGATGCTCCCAAGGGATAGAAACTTAATCCAATATTGGCCAGCCTGCCCTTGTTTTTTATATCGCTTTCCATCAGGTTCTTATTGGCCTGTATATATACTATGCCCAGCAGGTAACCACTACAGGTAAATATAAGGTACAGCATAATTAAAGAGGAGCACCACCACATAGAAAGGGCCAAACCTGCAAGCAAAACCAGGCATCCCACCATTATCTGGCGGCTGTTGAATCTAATATTGTACATAAATGCAGTGAGCCTTCCACCAATGCTGCCCACTGTAAAGAAAGCAAAAACATAATTTATATGCTGGGGAAAGGCTCCTACTGACTGGCCGATTTCCAGCAGTATGGAGGTATGGGCCAACATAAATACGGCAAATATGAAAATGGCCAAAAAATTAGGAGATTGTCTTAGGTATTTTTTGAAATTAATCAAAATTCATTTTCCTTGCCCTTTAGTATCTTCTTAATATTAAAGGGTAAACAGGCTAATTGCTAAAGTAAATTTTAGTTACCTCTAAAAAAATTAAAGGCACCATATCGTAGGTGCCTTTAATATTATTATCCTTGGATACGATAAATTTAATTTACCTTTTCTTTAAGGCCCTTGCCTGGGGTAAATTTTGGTACTTTTCTTGCGGGTATTTCAATTTTTTCGCCAGTTTGGGGATTCTTGCCGGTTCGAGCATTTCTATGTGAAACCTGGAAAGTTCCAAATCCTACCAAGGAAACCTTTTCACCTTTAACCAATGCTTGGGTAATACTTCCAATAGTAGAATCCACTACAGCACCGATATCTTTCTTGGTTAATCCGGTTTCTGCCTGAACCTTTTCTATGAGTTCTGTCTTAGTCATCTAGTAGCCTCCCTTTCAATTGTTGTTTTTAGATTCTTGAACTAATTTATTTATACCTGTATCCTGTATACAGTAATAGCTTGACCTATTAACATTATACATATTTATATTTATTTTGTAATTCTTTTTTAGGAGAAAATTATATGGACAATCATTTTCCTCATATATTAAAGGTAGTGGTGGAAGTCCCCAAGGGCTCCAGGAATAAATATGAGTATGACCGGAAAACCGGGCGCATAAAGCTGGACCGGGTTTTATTCAGTGCAGTGCACTACCCCGCTGATTATGGATTTATAATGGATACCTTGGCTGAAGACGGAGATGAGGTAGATATCCTGGTACTGATAGATGAACCAACTTTTCCCGGATGCCTTATTGAGGCCAAACCTATAGGGCTGCTCAAAATGAGGGATGAAAAGGGAAATGACAATAAAATTTTGGCCGTTCCCCTAAAGGATCCCCGATGGCACCATATAGGCGACATACATGAGGTTCCCCCTCACCTGCTAACCGAGATTGAAAATTTCTTTCTAACCTATAAGAAGTTGGAGGCCAAGGTAGTAGCCAGTGAAGGGTGGGAAGATGTCCAGTCTGCCAAAATATACCTGGAGAAGACAATAACAGTTTAGAAAGGAATGTATATGGAAGAAGTCATTCGTTACAGGAAACAAGACCTGCTGGACTATGCAATTAAATTTATGGGAAAGCTGGGAGTGCCCAAACAAGATGCAAAAATAGTAGGCGACGTATTAATTGCAGCTGATTTGCGGGGAGTAAACTCCCACGGCCTGATCAGGCTGAGCTCCTATTACGGCAACCGGCTGCTTAAAAAATATATGGATCCCAAAACCCCCTG
The DNA here is from genome assembly GCA_028698215.1 of Actinomycetota bacterium. Classification (NCBI taxonomy): domain Bacteria; kingdom Bacillati; phylum Actinomycetota; species Actinomycetota bacterium. The sequence continues at coordinate 19,559 of JAQVDY010000008.1, forward strand.
GAAAGTGGTAAAGGAAACAGATACCACCATGCTTATAGACGGGGGAAACGGGGTGGGACAAGTAGTGTCTTACCATGCCATGAACAAATGCTTAGAAAAAGCTAAAAAAGCCAATGTGGCGGTGGTTACAGTAAAGCACAGCAATCATTATGGTATTGCCGGCTACTATGCCATGATGGCCCTGGATTACGGTATGATTGGCATCAGCCTCACCAATTCACAGCCATTGACCGCTCCCACTTACGGCAGTACCGCCGTTTTTGGTACCAACCCCATTGCGGTAGCTGCCCCTTCTGATAACCAAAGGCCTTTTGTACTGGATATGGCTACCAGTACTGTACCTATAGGAAGGGTTAAGGTTTATGAAAAAAAAGGAGAAAAGATACCCCTGGGATGGGGCATTGATGATAATGGGAACTTGACTGATGATCCCAGGAAAGTTCAAAGCGGAGGCCCTGGCGCGGTTACTCCCCTGGGTGGAAGTGATATTATGAGAAGTTACAAGGGATATGGCCTGGCTATCATGGTAGATATTTTATGCGGGGCGCTATCCGGGGCAGCTAACCTAACCCATGTAGGTTTCCCCCATGAACCCCGGGAATCCGATGTCAGCCATTTCTTTATGGCCATTAATATTGAAAGTTTCAGGCCCTTGATAGATTTCAAAAAACAAATGGACACCTTGATAGAAGAACTTAAACAATCACCTAAGGCCCAGGGACAGGACAGGATATTCGTAGCAGGGGAAAAAGAATTTGAAAATGAAGAGTACAACCAAAAGCATGGAATACCGCTGCTGGTAAATGTGGTCAGGGATTTAGAAAAAAATGGCCAAAAAATAGGAGTACCTTTTAACTTGAAACCTGTTTCTTGACTTCCAGGGTAAGATTTGATACTGCAGCCTTGCTATTGCTATAAATATGTTTAAGCCGCCTCAGGCCGGACGGCCTTACCAGTTCCATAGCCGCTTGTTTTAGGCCGGTGCCCATCTTTTGCTGGGAAAAAGCTGATAAAAAGGCGGGAAGGGACTGGCCTGCAGTATCACTAATAGCCCTCAATATTACAAATTTGGTGCCATCAGGCCAATCCTGCTTTAGAAAAAAATAGCTTTCCATATCTACCGCTTCCACTCCAAACTGCCGGTATGCAGTCTGCTTGTCTTCTGCCCCAGCTGCCAAGAAAGTAGCAGTAGCTCCCCTTACCGGCAGCAAGCCTGGTTTAGGTAAGTTTTCTAGGGTAAAGCCAGGCTGGCATTCCATTCTACCCTGTTTTCTAGCCAATAGATCCAAGGTCTTATAATAAACTACCTGCCCTGCCCTTAATTGGGGGCAGCCGGCACCGGAAATTCCAGCCACTATAACCTTAACCCCTTTTTGATTTCTTATCAGCGGTATAACCTGGGCTGCCCCCCGGCTGGCATTATCCCTGCCCATACCGGTTACAGCTAATATTATTTTTTTGCCTGCATAGCTGCAGTTATAGATTCGCGTGTTTTGAAAACGGTATCTAGCCTGGATATCAAACAGCTTAAGCAGGCCTTTTAACTCCAGGGTAAAAGCCCCCAAAATAATAAAGTCTGTCAATAATTACCCCTTATAGATCTTGATGACTTGGCCTAAAAACTGCAGGGCTTCCCTTTCCGGTCTCTGGAAGGAGTTCCGGCCAATAATAGACCCAAAAGCCCCTCCCTGCTCAATCTGCTTTATTTCCTCCAGTACTTCTTCTTTTCCTTTAGCCGGGCCTCCTGAAAAAACTACAATCCTTTTGCCGTTAAATGCTCCCTGTATTACATTTTTTACCCTGTCTGCCAATGTGGATATTCCTATGTGGTACTGCTGGTAAATCTTTTTAGCCTGGTCTTCCTCTATATATCCGGTGGGGGGTTTTACCTTAATGATATGGGCACCCAGCTGGGCTGCTATCTGAGCGGCATAAGCTATCACATCCACGGCAGTTTCCCCTTCCTTGGAAAGATTGGATCCCCGGGGATAAGACCATATTACCACCGCCAGGCCTGCATATTTGGCCTCCAGGGCCATTTTACTTACTTCCTCATACATTTGCTTGAAATTAGCACTTCCGGGATAGATAGTAAATCCTATGGCACTGCACCCTAACCTTAATGCATCTTCTACTGAAGCGGTAACAGCCGGTATGGGGTCGCTTGATTTTCCCAAAAGATCATGATTGTTGGCTTTAAGGATTAAGGGAATTTGGCCCGCATATTTACGGGCTATGGCCTGTATGGAGCCCAGAGGTGCAGCATGGGCGCTAAGTCCCGCCTTAATTGCCAGCCGGACATGGTACTCGGGGTCATAACCTTCGGGGTTGGGGGCAAAACTGGCCACAGGACCATGTTCAAAGCCCTGGTCTACCGGAAGTATGACCATCTTTCCGGTCCCTCCCAGTTTTCCCTGCATCAGCATCCTGTACAGATTTCTTATGGTTCCCGGGTTTTCACTTTCATACCAGCTTAATATTTCCTGAATCCTATCCATCATTTCCCTCCTGGATTATTTGGCAGTTAATAAATAAATTATAGGATTTAGGGCCTGATTAGTAAAATAAGAATAATTATACATTTGCATAAATATATATTTATGTTATTATATTTCCTGTGAAAAATATGCACCTAAAATATTTATTAGCCCTGGCTGCATTTATATGGTCTCTGTTCTTTTTTCCAAGGCTGCTTGCTGGTGATACTTTGCCGCCTTTTACCTGGCCGGTAAAAGGAGAGGTGGTAACTGAATTCAGGCAGTCTTACTGGGACAGCCAAAGGGAAAAATACAGGAAGCATACCGGTATAGACATAAAATCAACCCATAGCCTGGTAAGGGCCAGCGCCAGCGGGTATGTCAGTTACAAGGGATTTTCACCTACCGGAGGCCTTACTCTGGTTATAAAGCATAACCAGAAAATTAGGACCACCTACCTTAACCTGGCCCATATCCTGGTATCGCCAGGCAGCTATGTTTACCAGGGCCAGCCCATAGCCAGGATAGGAGCAGAAGATGATCCTTCGCACCAAGGCGCCCATCTGCATTTTGGGGTAATCTACAGCCAGGCCTATCTAGATCCGCAGGATCTACTGGGCATTGACTACAGCAGCTTATCCCGGTTTATATATCTTCAATATTTAGAGCGGGATTATCTATTAAAATAGAGGTCTTCCTGTTTCATTATACCGCCTGCCTATAGCCATTGATGGTAATACAGTTACAGGAAATATGACAGCTGTCTCCTTTGATGCCGCCGTCTTTAAATATATTTTTGCCTGCATCCTCTATATCAGCATAATGGTGTATCTGTGATAGCTAAATCTGGGGCATCAGGAAAGTAGGTGGCCATAGATTGCCTGGGCCAGGCCATAGCGGTAATTCTCTGCAGTTATTATATCTGCCTGGTCCAATACCGACTGGTAGGCATTCCCTACGGCGATTTTTAGTCCTGCCACCTCAAACAGGCTAAGATCATTGGGGCTGTCCCCAAAAGCAGCTATGCTTTTGGGGTCTATATTCAATACTTCCAGCAGCTTTAAGAGGGCATTGCCCTTGGTGGCTTTAAGGTTAAGGATATCAAAAAAATATTGCCCTGACCTTACTACCTGAAGCACAGAACTGTATTTATCCCTCAGCAGGCGATCCAGGGGATGGGTTTCGGCAATAGCAGTACTTAATATGGTAGCATGATGGGAAAAATAAGGGGTCTGCAGGCTATCTACCGGTATGAGCTTTTCTCCTACTTTTTTTATATGATCCATGTCCGGATGATATTTTTCATAAAATATCTTGCCGGAGCTAAGGCAGGCCAGGGGATAACCTCCCTCCCGTTTTATGGTTTTAACCACATCCAAATAGTGATCAGGCCCAATTACGGTGGAACTTATAATGCGTAAATCACGGTTAACGGTAACTGCCCCGCTCTGGGTAATCTGGGGAAGCTTTAAATTTAGGCTCCTTACCAGGGGATAGATAGCATCAATAGTTTTTCCAGTAGCCAGGATAACCCCTATGCCCGCATCCATGCACTCCAGCAGAGCCTTGCGGTTAGGGGCAGGAAGGTTTGAATTTGCATCCAGCAGGGTACCGTCTACATCAGTAACTATTAACTTGTATCTTTTTGCAGGCACTTTATTTACCTATTTGATACTGGTTGGACATCTTTTCCCAGCACATATTTAAAAATTGCTTTCCCCAGGCCGGAATGGTTATTATCACCTGCCACTATGTCTGCTTGAGCCATTACCTCAGGAAAAGAATTACTCATGGCTATGGACAGCCCCCCTACTTCAAACAGGCTCAGATCATTGAAACTGTCTCCCAATACCACTACTTCCTGCCGCTTAATGCCCTGTTGGGCTAATATTTTTTTTAGGGCGTTGCCCTTATTGATCCCAATCTTTAAAAAATCAAAAAAATATTCCCCGGACCTTACTATAAAAAACCGGCTCCCAAACTGTTCCCTTAGATAACCGTCTGCGGGGTGATCCTCCCTGATAGGAGTATGCACGCTGATAGCGTTTTTAGCAATGGAGGGCTGCTCCATATCCTCCACCTGGATTAAATCCACCTGGGCGTTCTGTATATGGACCATATGGGGATCATAGGTCTCATATATCACCCTGCCGTCAGCCAGGGCAGAGGTGGGAGAAAGCCCATAGCCTTTAATAGCCCTTACCAGGTCCAGGTAATCTTTTTCCTCCAGGGTATGGGCTTCTATGACCCCTTTTTGCGGCTGAAAAATCACTCCGCCGTTTAGGGTTATCTGGGGCAGGGTTAAGCCCAGCATATCAATATATTCGGTTATGGTATGTATGGATTTACCTGTTGCCAGCAAAACCTGCAGGCCATTTTCAAGGCAGCACTGGAGTGCTTTGAGGTTCAGCCGGGATATCCTGGACTGATCATCCAGCAGGGTTCCATCTATATCAGTAACTATTAACTTATACATAAATATCAATCAGATATGAGTTGCTAATCCAAAAACATCCTCCCCCGCCTCCAGCAAAGATTCGGAAAGGGTAGGATGAGCATATATATTAGCAATAATGTCTTCTGCTAGCAACTCCGAAGATTTGGCTAAAGCCATTACATGTATAAGTTCTCCGGCATCAGGCCCAATAATATGGGCCCCCAGTATTTCTCCGGTGGAGGCATCAGTAATAACCTTGGTAAAACCGGCAGTATGGCCGTCTATTAAAGCCCTGCCGTTGTGGGTGAAAGGAAACCTACCCACCTTAATTTCTCCAGCTTTCTGTTGAGCCTGTTTTTCAGTAAGCCCCATGGCACCTATCTGGGGAGAAGTAAAAATAGCATAGGGAACCGCCTGGTAGTTTAAAATTTTTTCTACTCCCAGAATATGGTCTACTGCTATCTTCCCTTCTGCTGCTGCTACATGGGCCAGGGGATATTTGCCGTTTATATCACCAATGGCATATATACCGGGAGCAGTAGTAGCTCCAAAGCGGTCGACTTCTATATACCCCTTGCTATCCTGTCTTACTTTTGCCCCATCCAGGTTCAATCCTTCCGTATTGGGCTTTCTGCCTACTGATACCAATGCTTTTTCCGCTTCTATCGTATGGCCCTTATCGGTAGTTAATATTAGGCCTGATTTTTTTATATCCACCCCCTTTATATTAGTGGAAGTCAAGATTTTTATCCCTTTCTCTTCATAAAGGGCAGTTATAAGCTCAGAAACCTCCCTATCCTCGCTTCCCAGTATGCTGGGCAAAACCTCCACAATGGTTACCTGGGACCCCAGGGCTGAAAAAATATAGGCAAACTCCATTCCCACAATACCCCCTCCAATTATGGCCAGGGAGGAAGGTATCTCCTTTAACTGCAACAGGTCCCTGTTGCTTAATATATATTTTTGGTCCAGTTCAAAAGGAGCAACTGAAGCGGGGGAGGAACCAGCAGCTATAATTATATTTTTAGCTTTTATCTTCTGGCCTCCTGCTGTCAATCTAGCTTGGGAATCAAAACTGGCTTCTGCTTTTATCAGCTTAATGTTGTGGGTTTTAAAATGATGTTGTATGGATCTGGAAAGCTTACCCACCATATTCTGCATCTTTTTGACCGCAGCAGCATAATCCAGGGTAAAGCTATCCACGGTTATCCCCATATCAGACACTTTCTTAAGGCTGTCTACTTCCTGGGCCAAGTGATACAGCCATTTGGTAGGCATGCATCCCCAGTTCAGGCATACCCCTCCCAGTTTATCCTTTTCTATTACAGTGGTATCCAGGCCCATCTTGGCAGCCCTTATAGCCGTGATATACCCCCCGGGGCCAGAGCCGATGATAGCTAAGTCAGTTTGTATCATATTGGAACTCCTTTTCACTCGGATTAAAAGTTTATATAATTCTAATGGTTATGGACTATAATAATATTTTAAATCAGGCAAGGCGGCTGGCAGGCAAGAATAATTTGGTTGTATTTGACCTTAAAACTATAGAATACAAACAGGCCTGGCAGCTGCAGTCAGATCTGGCCCAGCTGGCAAAAAACATTTGCTGCCAGGGATTTTTGCTTCTGTTGGAGCATTATCCAGTAATTACTATAGGCAGTAACCGGAGCCGGGATAACCTTATTTCCAGCCCTGAAACCCTGAAATTAAAAAAAATTGGCCTGGTCCAGTCCAACCGGGGCGGAGATATAACTTTTCATGGACCCGGGCAGCTGGTGGGCTACCCCATAATCAACCTTAATTTATTTTCCAAAGATATTTCCCTGTATGTCTGGCGGCTGGAACAGATTCTTATAGATACCCTGAAATATTACTGCCTGCCTGCTTACAGAATACCCGGCCAGCGGGGGGTATATGTGGATAGGCAAAAAATAGCCTCCCTGGGTATAAAGGTAAAAAGATGGGTAACCATGCACGGCTTCGCTTTAAATGTTAATACCGATCTTGATTATTTTAACCATATAGTAGCTTGCGGCCTCAGCCAGAATCCTCCAGTATCCATGCAGAAACTACTTGACCAAACTATCTTACTTGCCCCTGTCAAAGAACAGATAACAGCACAGTTTGAGCATCAGTTCAAAACTGAAGCAGTATGGGCCTAGCTGCCGTTTTCCTTTTTTAAAATCTCATATATTTCTTTTAAAACCTTCAAGGGTTCCCTTATCAGCCTCTTGGGGAAAAAAGGCATCAGGGTAGCCACTGCCTTCTTCATGTCTTCGGTCATGCGGTGAGGCTTGGTCAAGATCCGGTTAATGAAGTCTTCTGCAAAAACAGTTCTCAGGTGGCGCCGGTCAATTTCAACTTTTTTGCCGCAGTGGTTACACTCCACGCTTTTTAAATAATCGCCTATATAGTGCACCGTGTGAGGTACTTCCCGGTTACAGTTTATGCAGAAAAGGGTTATAGTGGTTTCTTCATCTTTTTTCATAACTTTCTGCTTTCGCTAATTTATTACCCTTATTATAAAGGCTTTTAAAGTTTATATCACTAATAGCTCAGGATTTTGTATATGCTCCACTATCCTGTCTAAAAATTGGGCGGCTATAGCCCCATCCAGTATACGGTGGTCCACCGCCAGGGTAATATTTACAAAAGATTTTGGCACCACCTTGTCCTGGTCCAGGCCAGGCTCTTTGTATATAGCTCCTACCGACATTATTGCTGCCTGGGGAGGATTTATTATAGCTGTAAATTCCCTTACTGAAGAATACATCCCCAAGTTGGAAACGGTAAAGGTACCGTTAGCCAAATCCTGGCCGGAAAGGCTGCCCTGCCTGGCCCTGTTTACCAGGTCAGCTCTTTTTTTGGCTATCTCTACCAGGGTAAGCTGGTCTGCATGGCTGATAACCGGCACCACCAAACCACCCTCTATGGATACCGCCAAGCCAATATTTATATCCTGATGGATAATTAAACGGTCATTTTCCAGGGAACTGTTAAAGGCAGGAAACTCTTTTATTACACTGGCGGCAATCTTTAGCATAAAATCAGAATAAGTTATGCCGGCGCCATATAATGCCTGCGCTTTGCTTTTTAGTTTTTCCCTTAAGGCTATAAGTTTATCCGCTTCAGCCTTGGCCTTAAAATATACATGGGGAATACTCTGGTATGACTGGACCATCCTTTGGGCGATGGTTCTCCTCATGGCAGTAAGATTGGAGGCCAAAGAAGTTTCTTTTCCAGCCTCAGGAACTGCTGATTCTATATCCCGGGCTACGATCCGTCCTCCGGGGCCGCTGCCTTTAATACAGCTGTAGTCTATTTGCTTTTCGCGGGATAGCTTTTTGGCATAGGGGGATATCTTGATCCTTTCGGTTGATTTAGCCTGGTAGGCTTCTATGTCCTGTTTTACTATTCTTCCCTTAGGGCCGGTCCCCTTGATTAAAGATAAGTCTATATTTTTTTGTTGGGCCAGCTTTCTAGCCAGGGGGCTGGCTTCTGCCGGTTTTAAGCTTTGTTCGCTTATGGCTTGGCTGGTGATCTCTATTTTAGGCTGTTCTTTGCCCTTTTTTTTGATTATTAGGGGTTCGCCCTTTTCTCCTATGTAAGCCACTACTTCGGTAACCGGCACTTCTTCCCCTTCTTTTTTTAAAATCTTTCTTAAATAACCTGAATAATAAGATTCAACTTCCAAAGACACCTTATCGGTCATAACTTCAAACAGGACCTCCCCTTCCTGTACCAGGTCGCCCTCTTGCTTATGCCATTTTTCTATAACCCCTGATTCCATGGTAAGCCCCAGTTTGGGCATTATAACTTCATGCATGCTCTTCCTCCCCAGCTCAAAGTTTAGATTTCCTTACGGTTATCATTAATAATTGCAATACTGCAATATTATCAAATTTTATTTATTATATCCACTATGCCTTTCTTTATCCTATCGGTATCCGGTATCATCTCCTGCTCCAGCACCAGGGAATAGGGCACCGGGCAATTCTTTCCGGCAATTCTTACCGGAGGAGCATCCAGCCAGTCAAAACCCTCCTGGGCCAGCTGGGCTGCCACCTCCCCCATGAACCCTCCAAAAATAGGCGCTTCTTCTACGCATAACAGCCTCTTTGTCTTTTGAAGTGACTGCAGTACAAGGCCTGTATCTAAGGGCCTTAAGGTTCTTAAGTCTATTACCTCTGCTTCAATACCCTGCTCTTGTGACAAAATTTCTGCTGCCTGCAGGGATTTAGTGACCATATGGGAAGTGGCCACCACCGTCACCTCTGTGCCTTCCCTTTTTATATCGGCTTTGCCCAGGGGAATCTTATACATAGGTTCCGGTACTTCCTGCATGCACTGCCGGTTCTTGTAAAGCAATTTATGCTCTATGAAAATAATAGGGTTTCCATCATAAACAGAAGATATCAGAAGGCCTTTGGCATCATAGGGACAGGAAGGCATTACCACTTTTAGCCCCGGTATATGGGCAAACAGCGACTCCAGGCTCTGGGAATGCTGTTCTGCTGCCCCCGTTCCTCCCCCTCCTGCAGTCCTTATGACCAGGGGCACCCTGGCTTTGCCCCCGAACTGGTATCTTATCTTGGCTGCTTGATTTACAATCTGGTCCATGGCTATGGTCAAAAAGTCAGAAAACATAATCTCTGCAATGGGCCTCATGCCGGTTACCGCGCTGCCTATGCCCGTTCCTACTATGGCCGCTTCTGAAATGGGGGTATTCCTTATCCTTTCCGGGCCAAATTCTTCCAGCATTCCTACCGTTACCCCAAAAGCGCCTCCGTATTCGGCAATATCTTCTCCCAGCAGAAAAACATCCTTATCTTTTCTCATCATCTGCTGCATGGCTTCCCTTATCGCTTCCAGGTAGGTTATCTTTCTCATAGGCTTAAACCTCTTCCTGCTGGTAATAAACATCCTCTTCTACCTGTTCCGGGTCAGGGAAGGGGCTTTCTAAGGCAAATTCTACCGCCTGGGCCAGCTCCCTTGCCACCTGTTTTTCCAACCGCCCTGCCTGCTGCTGGCTTAGGATATTTTCCTGTTTTAAATATTTAAGGTAGCGGGCAATAGGGTCTTTGGCCATCCAGGACCGTACTTCCTGTTTGCTTCGATACACCTGGGCATCGCTTTTGGAATGTCCTTTCCAGCGGTAAGTAACCGCTTCTACCAGTACCGGCCCTTTGCCTAACCGGCACCGCTGGGCAAAATGGTAAATGGTATTATAAACCTGGCCCAAATCATTTCCATCAATGGTGAGCCCATCTATTCCATAAGCCAGCTTGCGGTCTGAAATCTTATTGATATTAAAGGCATAACTGGTGGGAGTAGACATGCCGTAAACATTATTTTCACAAATATATATAACCGGTAAATCCCAGATGGAAGCCAGGTTTAAGGATTCATGGAAAATTCCCTGGTTAGCCGCTCCATCGCCAAAAAAGCAAAGCACCACCTTCCGGTTTCCAAACTTTAGCTTACAGGTAAGGGCTGCCCCGGCAGCAATTCCCAGCCCTCCCCCCACTATTCCGTTAGCTCCCAGATTACCAGAATCAAGGTCTGCAATATGCATAGAGCCTCCCCTGCCCCGGCAATAGCCGGTGCTTTTGCCCAGAAGCTCTGCCATCATTAGCTTAAGGTCTGCCCCCTTGCCTATGCAGTGGCCATGGCCCCGGTGGGTAGAGGTGATATAGTCCTCCCTGCCAGCGGCAGAAATAGCACCTATAGCTGTTGCTTCCTGGCCAATGCAAAGATGGCAGGTACCATGAATCATGCCCCGTATTATAAACTGCTCTGTCTGCTGCTCAAAATGCCTGACCTGGTACATTTTTTTTAACATATCTATTTTTACAGAATTATCCAGCTGGCCAAACCTGTCTTCCAGCCTATATCCGCCCACCATCATATTTGCTGCCATATTAATCTTTACCTACCTTCCTGGCAGTATAATCATCAGTGATAAGCCTATCCATAATGCCTCCCTGTAATGCCGCCTTTATTACCGGGGCTTTTCTCAAGCCAAAGCCAACCACTACTACATCCTGTATCTGTTTTAGCCTGTCCCAGCTGGCCCTGATTAACCTGTGGTTTAAACGGTTTTTTACCGGTTTTCCCTGTCTGTCTATAAATATAAGGTTAATATCCCCTATCACCTGCAGGCTTTTTAAATAATCAAATTCTTCCGGCTTGAAATTTCCGCTTTGCAGTAAAGTGGATTTTTGGCCTATATCGCTGATTCCCAATATAGCCATCTCTACCTTGTCGTAATTGCTGATGATTTGTTCAGTATTGCTGTCTTTTTCAATAAACTCTTTTACCTGCCTGTTGTCCACCACCGCGGGAGCATTGATAATGTAGCTTATCCCCCCTAGCCGCTGGGCCAGGGTAGCGGCAATAGAATTGGTATGGATCCCAGTCCCAATTTTACCCAGTCCCCCTATAAGGGGAATGACCTTTACCGGGTAGCTGCCCTTAACCTCCATGTAATCAGTAAGGCTTTTTAAAGTGGTGCCCCACCCTATTCCCAAGTATTTTACAGCAGCAGCCCGCCTGTCCAGCATACTGGAAAGCCTGGCTGCCATGGCTTTTAATATTTGGGCCTTGTCCTCATAGCTGGGAACGATAATGCACTCTTTAAGGTTAAACTTCTTTTCTATCTCCAATTCCAGTGTCTCGTACTGGCCGGAAGGAGAATGGATTTTGATATCTACTATCTTTTCTGACCTGGCCAGGTTAAGGTACCGGGATACCCGGGTGCGGGATATGCCCAGTTTATCTGCAATTTCCTGCTGGGTCTGATCCCCCAGGTAATAGAGCCTGGCTATTTTAGTCACCAGTTTTTGTTTCTGAATATCCATTCCCCATATCGCACATCTGTGCATTAAAAGCACATAATTTCACTTATCACTATAGCATAACCCTAAAACTTTTCCAATGCTTGCACCTTATTTCAAGCAGAATATAGGTTTATATACCTGCCTGGACAACATCAGGTCCAGGCCCTGTTTAAATTGGGACAGAGGCATGGTTTCCGAAAGCAGCCCCGATACATCAATTCTTCCTTGGCTAATCAGCTGGTAGGCGGATTCTAAAGTCTGGGGGGTAGAAGAATAGGTGCTCTTGAGAGTAATTTCCCTTTTGTAGATTTCTTCCAGATTCATATCTACTGTAACATTTTTTTGGGAAGCGCCAAATATATTGATTACGGCCCCGTCCCTGATATAATCCATGGCCTGCTTAACCGTACTGCTATTGGTTACAGTTAACAGCACCACATCGGCACCTATCTTAGTCAGGTGTTTAATCTTTTTGCCCATATCTTCCCCATTGGGATTTATTAGCGCATCCGCTCCTGCCTCTTGTGCCAGTTTCAGCCTACTATCATCTATATCTACAGCAATAGCTTTTGCTTTTGCCAGCTTTACCAGCTGTATAAACAGTATGCCTATAGCCCCGGCTCCCACCACGCTAACCCAGTCCCCCGGCTGTATGTCTACCCTGTCCATAGCCCTCATACAGCAGGCCAGGGGCTCTATAAATACCGCATTCTCTACCGGCAGGCCTGGAGGTAGTTTGAAAGTAGTATAGTTTATATGGTGCCCTGAAAGCTTTATATATTGGGAAAAACCCCCCGGTTCAATATTGGTCTGCCTAAATTGAGAACACATGGAATAGTTTCCATGCCTGCAGTAATGGCATTTAAAACAGGGGATATGGTGGGCCGCCACTACCACATCACCAATACTAAACCTGGAAACCTGCTTGCCTTTTTTAACTACCTTACCCACCACTTCATGTCCATATATTGCAGGTTTGGGAGAATCCGGATCAAATATCTTGATTATGTCTGAACCGCAAAGGCCGCACAGCAGCATCTCTATCAGCATCTCACTGGGGCCTATGGCCGGTACCTCTACCTCCTGTAGGCAAAATTTATCATGGCTGTAGCAAAAAAGAGCTTTCATGGCTTAACTTACTATATTGTATTTAATTCCCTGTTTATTATCCATCAAATTTAAGGCTTGCAGCAGCTGGCTTAAAGGCATATCCGCAGTAATAAATTTTTGGGCATCTATCAGCCCTGAAACAATCATGCCAAAAGCCTTTTGGGCATAATAAGGGGTGAGATGGTATATACCCTTTATGGTTAGCTCTGAATAATGAAGCAAAGAAGTATCCACTTCAATGGTGCTTCCGTGTTTACACCCCCCAAAAAGCAGTGCCAACCCGCCTTTTCTAACCATAAGGATAGCTTTTTCCCAAACCTTGGCACTTCCTGTAGCATCAATAGCTACATCTGCCCCGTAGCCTCGTTCCGTAAAAGACTTAACTTCTTCCACCGGATCGGTTTGGGAGGCATCAACCGTAAAATGGGCGCCAAACTGCCGGGCATAAGCCAGCCTTTCAGAAGATAAGTCGCTCACAATTATTCTGGCCCCTTTCAGTTTGGCCAAAGCCACAAATAAAAGACCTATAGGTCCCGCCCCGTTTATGGCTACGGTATCCCCAATGCCGATATGGCTCTCTTCTACCCCGTGAAGCACACAGGACAGGGGCTCCAGCAGGGCCGCTTCCTTATAGCTTACATGATCCGGTATTTTAAAGGTATTTATTTTAACAATAGAAGATGGGATTTTAATATACTGGGCATAAGCGCCATTGTTGTACACTATATTTTCACACATGGAATAGCGCTCCCGGCGGCAGTAGTAACATTGAAAACAGGGACTGGAATTTAACCCTACTACCCGGTCTCCCACCTTAAATCCTTCTGTCCCCGGCCCTATTTCCACTATGTCTCCTGCGTACTCGTGGCCAAATACCGAGCCATCTTTAATCATGGTTGGATGGCCCTGCTTATAGGTTTTTAAATCAGAACCGCAGGTAAGGGCAGCCCTTATCCTTACCAATAATTCGCCCTGCCCCACCTGGGGAATATCAGTCTCAGCATATCTTACCTGGCCAGGCCCAAAGAAAAGCTGGGCTTTCATCTTGCCTTTCATACTAAGCCTTCCTGTCTTTTGTTATGGTTCCCTATTATATATTATTCTATATGATTTCCCAAAATTATCCCGGCAAAACTTGAAATACATCAACAGGCCGGTAACCGCAATAAATATAGTTAACTATCAATTTTAAGAAAATGGTTTACTGCTTTCCGGTAAGGCAAAGCGTCAATTACCCCTTTCCGGGTGGAAGTGATGGCAGCAGCAGCACTGCTGAATGTTAATACTTTTTCCAGCAAGGCCTGGTCTAAGGCCAGGCTGCCTAAACCATAGTCCAGGATACCGCATAAAAGCCCGGCCACAAAACTGTCACCGCAGCCGGTAGCATCCACGGTGTCCAGCTGGAACGTTTCCACTTTTCCGTATCCGGAATCAGAGAGGTAATAAGAGCCGTACTGGCCCAGGGTAAGTATCACCAGCCGGGGACCATATTCCCTTATTTGCTCCATGGCCAGCTTATGGTCTTTTTCCCCGGTCAAAAAAGCCAGTTCTTCATCATTCACCTTAACTACATCAGCCAAGCCCAAAGGCTTAATAATTTGCTGGCGGGCTGATTTTAAATCAGGCCAAAGAGCAGGCCGCAGGTTAGGGTCATAAGAAATTACCAAACCGCCTTGTTTGGCTGTCCCGGCTGCTTTCAGCGTGGCTGAACGGCTGGGCTGGCTTACCAGGGTGATAGAGCCAAAATGAAACACCTTCCCCGACCGCAGGAATTGCAGGTCAAACTGTTTTGAATCCAGCATCATGTCTGCGCTAGGATTACGGTAAAATAAAAATTCGCGGGTATTGGGGGTGGGCAGAGAAACAAAGGCCAGCCCGGTGCGGGCCTGGCTGTCAAATTGAATCTGGCTTACATCTACCTGGTTTTCAATAAAAATTTGCTCCAAATAACGGCCAAAGTCATCATCTCCCACCCTGCCTATAAAGGCAGCTGACCTGTCCAGCCTGGCTACCCCCACTGCCACATTGGCAGGGGCTCCCCCTGCCACCTTTTTAAAAGCATCTACTTCTATCAATTTTTTACCTGATTCTAAAGGCATAAAATCAATCAAGGCTTCTCCCAGGCATAAAATATCAGGCATAATGTTATCCTCCTGTGTACCTCTTGTTTGGTTAAAGCCAGCCACCCGGCTACCCGGCAATGATCATCTACAGCAAACCAAAGATTCTATTTTGCCATTTATAAGGCTTTTTTTTACTGCTTATATTATAATGTTTTTTATCCATTTTAAAAAAATATTGTTGTTATGATTAAACAAGAACTGGTTATTGCTAAAATTAATTTTAAAAACTCCACCGAATTATTCTCTTTTGCGGCCAGCCTGCTGCAGCAAAAGGGCATAGTAAAACCAGGATTTTTGGAAGCATTAATACAACGGGAAAATCTTTATCCCACCGGGCTGGTGATAAACGGCACCGGCATTGCCCTTCCCCATACTGACCGGGAATTAGTGGTTCAAAAAGCCTTAGCAGTAGCCATATGTCCCCAGCCTGTAATTTTTAAAAAGATGGATGATCCCGGCCAAGATATTTTGGTAAAAATAGTTTTTTTCCCCCTGGCCAGCTTTGGCCAGGCTAAATTTCTGGCTTCACTATTAAATAAAATAAGGAATTCTGATATATTAAATAAACTTTGTAACGCCAAAGACAAGAAAGAAATATGGCAGCTGCTCAAAAAGTCTTTGAATACATAATAGAGCTGGGACCGGTATTAATTATTCCAGCTATTTTACTGCTGCTGGGACTAATAACCGGCAGAAAACCCCATAAAACCCTGCTGCACGTATTGTATGTATTTTTAGGGCTGGTGCTTACTGCCATAATGCTAACTATCTTTATCAATTTTTTCCAGCCTTTGGTTAATACCCTGGTAATAAATTCTACCAAGAATTTCCAGATTATAGACATAGGGATGGCTCTTTCTAAAAATCTGGCTTTAAGTTCGCCCTTTATCATGGAAACCATCATAGCAGTAATACTGCTAAACCTGATCATGCTGGCTTTCAGGTTAACCAGGACCATAAACATAGATATATGGAATTTTTGGTCCATACTGGTGGTAAGCACTGCTATATATTCCATTACTGGAATCCGCTGGATGGGCCTGCTTATCTCCCTGGTCGTGACCTCAATTACCCTGGTGCTGTCTGATATTTATGCTCCCAGCCTGCAAAAATACTATGGTTTGGAAAATATATCTGTAGCCCAGACCCAATCTGTCTGCTGGGCGCCTCTGGCCCAATTTATTAATTTCGTTATGAATAAGGTACCATTTGTAAAGAAAGCTCACCTGTTTTTTGAACAGATTCAATATAAACTGGGTTTCTTTTCCGAACCCATGGTGCTGGGGTTTATACTGGGTATGGTGGTAGGGCTTGTTACCCGCTACCACACCATTGCCGTTACCCCCAGGGCAGATATACTATATGCTGCAGGGGCAGGCTTAAGGATGGCCGTTATTATGGTTATCATACCCAGGGCATTTCACCTGACAGCCAAAGGCCTGGTACCCCTGATTACTGATATTAAGGGTTTTGTAGAACGTAGAATAACCAAAAGGCCGCTCTATATCGGCCTGGATCCCCTTATACTGGCCGGACATCCCGCAGTAATAGGGCTGTCTGCAGTCATGGTCCCACTTACCGTATATATTGCCACTATACTGCCTGGCAACCGGCTGCTTCCCGGCCCCGACCTTATATTTATACCCTTTATCGTCATATGGGCGGTAGCTGCCTCCAGGGGGGATACCTTCAGAAGCGTAATATCGGCAGCAGTTATGATACCCTTGATTTTATGGATTACTACCAATGCAGCTGACCTGTATACCAGCATGGCTGTGGCTAACAACCTGGAAATTCCGGAAGGCTATACCCAGGTATCCAGCATAAGCAGCGGCGCCAATTTGATATTCTGGGTTTTGATTCAGATCATCAGGCCTATACTTAATTTTTTTATCTAAGCAGCTAAACTTCTACTCTAAGGGCCTTCTTCTGGTTATCCTCTGTATATAGTCCAGATAAATGTTCTTTTTTACTTCCTGCTCACTATCCACAAAAGCAACTCCTGCCCTTATCAGCAAAAACTTTATCTTATGGCTGTTCTGGGTAATAATTTTTCTAACCGTGCTGGGGAGAGTCCTGGTAACCCACAAGTCAGCCTCCTGGCTGATATAGGGAAAGAATGAATACCTGTATACTAGATCTACCCAGGGTATGTCTATTTTTTCTACCAATGAGGTGTAGCTGATTCCAGGCATCTCCACTATTATTTTTTTGGATTGGTCTATTATTTCCCGGTTTATTTGTTTTTCAATCCTTTTAAAATTATAGGTTGATATGGCCATAAATATCCCATACAGGGCTATTATCGGTATTATAAACCAGTAATAATCCTGGATAAATCTTAATATATAATTGCCTATTTTACCTAAAAAGGCATCCAGCCATACTTGAGACATATTAGACCATTGGTAAGTTTTGCATCGAAGTAATCCTAACATAACTAATGGATTTATTGAAGCAAAACCCAAATTTCAGGACAGCTGGCGCTAACAAAAATGTATCTTTATTTAATCTTTACCTGGTGGATTTTGCTTAATCACTTTGTTATAATAGCCCTGTTTTAAAATAAATCCAGCTCATGAAGCTAAAAAAAGATTTAAAGCTTATAGACGTTTTCTGCATTGCTACCGGTGCTATGATTAGCTCCGGTCTTTTTGTTTTACCTGGACTGGCTCATGCCAAAGCGGGCCCTGCAGTAGTTATTTCCTACCTGGTGGCCGGCCTTTTAGCTTTAATAGGAGTATTGAACATAGCTGAACTGGCTACCGCCATGCCCAAGGCAGGGGGAGACTATTTCTTCATTACCAGGGGCCTGGGGCCGGCCATTGGTACGGTGGCAGGGATGCTAAGCTGGTTTTCCCTTTCTCTAAAAAGCGCTTTTGCCCTGGTAGGAATTGCCGCTTTTATCCGGATAATATTTGAATTCAACATGCAAGTGCTGGCTATAGCCTTATGCCTTGTATTTGTAGCACTGAACTTTTTTGGAGTAAAGCAAGCCAGCAAAACCCAAATAATAATGGTGGCTTGCCTGCTGGCTATACTAGCAGTTTATATCGGGTTCAGCCTGCCTAAAATAAGCATTCAAAGATTTGGCACCTTTGCTCCCCAGGGTATCCTTTCTGTATTTTCTACCACCGGCTTTGTGTTTGTATCTTATGGAGGACTGCTGAAAATTTCCAGCATAGCTGAAGAGGTAAAAGATCCCAAGAGAAACCTGCCCCTGGGACTTATCCTATCATTGGTAGTTACCACCATTATCTACGGGGTAGTGGTATTTATAACCGTAGGGCTTTTAGAGCCTGCCCAACTGGATAATTCCCTTACCCCCATATCGGACGGGGCTTCCCTGTCCATGGGACTTGCCGGAGTAATAGTGCTGAGCATAGCGGCTATACTGGCCTTTATTTCTACTGTAAATGCAGGAATAATGTCTGCTTCCCGCTACCCTTTTGCCTTAAGCAGGGACCGCCTGTTTCCTCCCTGGTTTGAAAAGCTTCATAAAAGGTTTAATACCCCCTATGTAGCTGTGCTGGTTACCGGGCTTTTAATCATTATCTTCCTGTTTTTAGAGCTGGACCTGCTGGTAAAAGTAGCTTCTACCATAGTTATACTGGCCTACATCCTGTCCATACTGTCGGTAGTGGTACTGAGGGTCAGCAAACTTCAGAATTACCGGCCGGGGTTCAGGGCGCCTTTTTTCCCCTGGCTGCAGATAGCAGGAGTTATTGGTTTTGTATTCATACTTATAGAGATGGGAAAAGATGTCCTGATTCTTAGCGCGATACTTATAGCAGTGGGGGTCATAATCTATTTTGCCTATGGCAGAAAAAGGGTTAAGGGCAAAGAACATGCCCTGCTTTATCTTTTGGATGGAATTACTCCCCAAAACAGGTCCTATACTGCAGGGGCGCTGGAGCATGAATTAAAAAATATACTTTATGAACGGGACCAGATAAAGAGGGATGATTTTCACCAGATCATAGAATCAGCTGATGTACTGGATATAAAACAGTGCCTTACCCTGGGCCAGCTGTATATGATGGTTTCCAAGATAATAGCAGAAAAACTGGACCGTGACCCTACTTATTTCTTTGATAAATTTGAAAAAAGGGAAGCTGAAAGCAGCACCAGGATAAACAATGAAATAATCATGCCCAGCGTTATAATTGAAGGGGAAGGCTACTTTGACATATTGATAGCCAGATGCTGCCAGGGTTTGATTATAGATGGCTCAGAAAACAATATAATGGCCGCCTTCTTTTTAATATCTTCCCGGGACCAGAGGAATTTGATGCTCCGGACCCATACCTTCCTTTCCCAGATTATTGCGGAAGAGGATTTTGAGCAGCGGTGGGTACAGGCCAGGGACCAACACGCCTTAAAAGATATTATATTGCTGGGAAAAAGAAAGAGATAATATATTATTTATAATCATCAGCGGCTTGGCTGCCGGAAAATGAAAGCAAAATAAAGTAGTCCCATGATATACACGCTAACCTTGAATTTAAACCTGGATTTAATCTATCAGGCAGGGCAGTTGGACCACAACCTTATAAATCGGGCCAGGATGGTATCCCTTTCTGTAGGTGGAAAAGGGATAAACATATGCAGGGCCTTAGGCTGCCTGGGCCTAAAAAGCCAGGCCCTGGGTTTTTACGGAGGGGATTTAAAATCATTTATTGCCGGTCAGCTGCTCACAGAAAAAATTGATTCTGACCTGCTCCCTATTGAGCAGCCCAACCGCATCAATACCAAGATAATTGAAACTAGAACCAGGCGGGTGGTGGAAATTAATGCATTAGGCCCCCATATTTCGCCCACAGAAACTGGGGCCCTGATAAATCTTGTAAAAAAGAAGGTAAGATCCGGGGATTTTATGGTTCTGGCCGGAAGCCTGCCTTTAAATATGAAGGTTGATATATATGGAAAGATTATACAGATATGCCGCCAAAAGAAAGTAAAAGTACTGCTGGATGTTTCCGGTAAACCTCTGGAGCCGGCAATAGCGGCAGTTCCAAATTATCTAAGTATAAACCGTCAAGAGCTAAACAATTTAAACCCGCAGCAAAAAGATACCCCCCTCCATATACGGCAGCTGCTGGACTCAGGCATAGAAGCAATACTTATTACTGATGGTTCCCGTAAGGCAATCTACGGCCGGCTAGGATCCCTATGGCAGACCATACCCCCTAGGGTAGAAGGCCTCTCTACCGTAGGCTCAGGGGATTCCGTGGATGCAGGATTCCTATATGGTATCATAAAAGGGCTGCCTCCCTCCCAGGTACTGGCCACGGCTGTAGCCTGCGGCACGGCTAACCTGCTTACTGATGTACCAGGGCAAATTGATCCAAAAGAGTTGGACTGCCTTAAAAAAAAGGTTGAGGCAAAACCGTTAGAAATCAAATAGTAATTAAATGGGGATACCAATTTAGACTTTGCGTTTAAATATGGTGGAGATGAGCGGGATCGAACCGCTGACCTCCTGCTTGCAAGGCAGGCGCTCTCCCAACTGAGCTACACCCCCACATAAGATGCAATTACAGAATATATCAAATAACAGTAAGCTTGTCTACAGTTATATAAGATTTGGTGGAGATGAGCGGAGTTGAACCGCCGACCTCTTGTCTGCCAGACAAGCGTTCTCCCACTGAACTACATCCCCACTACCCTAGATTAAAACTATGGTATAAATCAGCCAAACCATAAATGACTGTTTCCAATCTTTATTTATACCCTGCATTCACTGGTCTGGCCTAACCTAACCATAAACATGCAGTTTTATGGTGGGCCTATCTGGACTCGAACCAGAGGCCTCATCCTTATCAGGGATGCGCTCTAACCATCTGAGCTATAGGCCCCCATCCAAAATAACAGAGCAAAAAATACCAATTTAAGTCAATTTTGTCAAGGCAATATATGCCTATCAGTTACTTTGCCCCTATTATTTGGTACCTAAAAACCTTAATTCAATTCCCCCGCTAATCTTAAGAACAATATTTACTATCCACATGGCCAATGTACCTATAGCCGCAATTACCACTGACCCGATTAGCCCTCCAATGATCATCAGGGCTATGCCAGCTGCGTTTCCTCCGGGAAGCCAGGACATATCCAGGCCTAAACTAGGCAGCAACTCATTCAGGCTTACGCCTGCAGCAGAGAAACCCAGCCAGGTAACTAGAAATATTATTCCAGATACAATTAGGGCAATGACAAAGAATATAAGGTAAAAAACAAGTAAATACTTGAATATGGAGAACTCGCTAACGCTTTTTAATGTTTTTCTTTCTACTGCCATCACTCTCTCCAGATTGTTGATTTAAGCAAACCTACATCTTAGTATACTTTTCTGCCATATTGCCCAGCCATGGGAACTTGTAAAGTTCGCCTTGATTAGCTTTCATCACTATGATGATCCTTATAATCAAAGCTGCTACCCATACTATAGGAAAGCAAGCTACTCCTATAATTACCATAGTTAGGATGGCCCCAATTATATATCCAATGACCTCGGCAATACCTATTATCAGTGATTGCATGGCATGAAATTTTACAAAATAATTTTCTTTTTCCAGGATATAAATAATTAATCCTGAAAGCCAGCCAGCACCAACAATAAAGCCGATATGGGAAATGAGGACTGCCATTTTGGGGTCCATATTGGTTGAGCTTTTTTTGTTGAAATCCGGATGTACTTCTGCTTTGTTTTCTTCTGCCATCTTACTTCCTTTCCTATGAGTTTTCATTAAATAAATGATAACAATTTTATTGTATAAGATTTTCTATAAATTAAATAGGAGAAAAAAATTAATTTTCAGGAGCAATAATGCCGAAAGAGGCAATCCTGCTATCTTTATCCAGATTCATAACCTTAACTCCGGTAGTAGCCCTGCCGGTCCTGGATATGGATTTTGCCGGTGTCCTTATCAGTACGCCGTTAGTAGATATAACCATAATGTCCTGGCCTTCTTTTACTATGCCGGCCCCTGCCAGTTTACCTCTTTTTTCGGTAAGTTTAACTGTGGATACGCCCTGGCCCCCCCGGTTCTGCCGCTTGTATTTGGGAAGGGGGGTTCTTTTACCAAAGCCATTTTCGGTTAATACAAACAGGTCCGCATTTACTTCCTTAACCACCATCATAGTCAATACCTGGTCCCCTTTAGCCAAGGTCATGCCTTTAACCCCGGTAGCAGTCCTTCCCATGGAGCGGCAATCCTGTTCTGAAAACCTAATAGCCTTACCATTTAAGGAAACCATGATTACATCGTTATTTCCATTGGATTTTTCCACCTTGATAAGTTCATCGCCTTCCCGGATAGTTATAGCTATAATTCCATCTTTTCTGGAAGTGTCGTAAGCGGTTATAGGCGTTTTCTTAACCAGCCCCTTCTTGGTAGCCATTACCAGATACTCGTCTTCATTATATTCTTTTACCGCAATTATGGCGGTAACCCTTTCCCCGGTAGTAAAAGGCAGCAGGTTTACTATGGCCTTGCCCTTCGATGAACGGCTGCCGGTAGGCAGCTCGTGCACCTTCAGCCTGTATACCTTGCCTTTATTGGAAAAGAACATAATATAGTGATGGGTAGAAGAGATAAACAGGTGCTCTACAAAGTCATCTACCTTAAGATTCATGCCGCTTACTCCCCTGCCTCCCCTTCTTTGCTTGCGGTAAGTAGTAACCGGAACCCTTTTAATATATCCGGAATGGGTTACTGCTATCACATTTTCTTCTTCGGGAATAAGGTCTTCAATTTCTATATCTGCTGAGGAAGCATTAATTTCAGTTCTTCTTTCGTCAGCATATTTTTTCTTCATGTCCAAAAGCTCTTCTTTGATAATCTTGTATATGAGACTATCATTGGCCAGTATTTGCTTTAGCTCTTCTATCTTTTTCTTTAATTCCTTATATTCATTTTTTACTTTTTCCCTTTCCAGGCCGGTTAATCTCTGCAGCTTCATATCCAAAATGGCCTGAGCCTGAGCTTCGGAAAGGTTAAACTCTTTTATGAGCCTATTCTTGGCGGTGGCAACATCTTTGGAGGATCTAATGGTTTTAATAACCTGGTCCAGATTATCTAAAGCTATAAGCAGGCCCTCCAGTATATGGGCCCTTTCTTCTGCTTTTTTCAGCTCATACTTAGTTTTTCTTACTACTACCTGGTAACGGTGCTTTTTATACTCTTCTATCAGACCAGTAAGGTTTAAAGTTTTGGGTACCCCACCCACCAGGGCGATAAGGATAATGCCAAAAGTTTCCTCCAGCTGGGTATGCTTGTAAAGGTGGTTTATGATTACATTGGGCTCAACATCTCTTTTTACCTCTATTACCGCTCTCATACCTGACTTATCTGACTCATCCCTTAAGTCGCTGATGCCTTCCACCCTTTTGGTTTTTACCAGTTCTGCAATCTTTTCAATAAGTTTAGACTTGTTGACCTGGTAGGGCAGTTCGCTGATTATGATTTGGGTCTTTCCCTTTTTCTGCTGCTCTATATGTACTCTGCCCCGCATGATTACTCTGCCCCTG
Organism: Actinomycetota bacterium; assembly: GCA_028698215.1. Classification (NCBI taxonomy): domain Bacteria; kingdom Bacillati; phylum Actinomycetota; species Actinomycetota bacterium. The sequence continues at coordinate 43,075 of JAQVDY010000008.1, forward strand.
CCGGTCTGATAGGCTTGTACTATGCCGTCCATACCCATCACTATGCCCCCGGTAGGAAAGTCGGGACCTTTTAAAAATTTCATCAGTTCCTTAACTGTAGCCTGGGGGTGGTCAATATAATAGGTTATGGCATCTACCACTTCACCTAAATTATGGGGTGGGATATTGGTAGCCATGCCTACCGCAATACCGGAAGACCCATTAACTAAAAGATTAGGAAACTTGGCCGGCAGAACCGATGGTTCTTTTAAGGAATTATCAAAATTGCTTACAAAATCTATGGTTTCTTTTTCCAGGTCCACCAGCAGCTCTCCTGCAATACGGGAAAGCCTGGCTTCGGTATACCTCATGGCAGCAGCACTGTCTCCGTCTATGGAGCCGAAATTTCCATGGCCGTCCGCCAGGGGGTACCTATGGGAAAAATCCTGCGCCATTCTCACCAGGGAATCATAAACCGCAGTATCGCCATGAGGATGGTACTTGCCTAATACCTCCCCCACGATCCTAGCGCATTTCTTATAAGGGGAGTTATGGGTCATACCCATATCCTGCATAGCATAAAGTATTCTTCTATGAACCGGCTTTAATCCGTCCCTTACGTCCGGCAGAGCCCTGCCTATGATTACGCTCATGGCATAACTTAAGTAAGACTCCTGCATTTCCGATTCTATCTCAATGTTTTTTACTTTTCCTCTTAATTCAAATACCATAACCTGCCTGCCTAAATATCAATAAACAATACATCTCTTGCATTCTTTTCTATAAATTCCCTTCTGGGCTCTACCTTGTTGCCCATAAGGGTTGAAAAAATATCATCTGCAATTAAAGCATCCTCAATTTCCACTTTGAGTAGAGTCCTGGTTTCAGGGTTCATGGTGGTTTCCCACAACTGCTCTGCATCCATTTCCCCCAGGCCCTTGTACTGCTGTATGTCTGTTTTTGCCCCTTTAAGTTTATCCAATACCGCCTGCAGCTCTTTTTCACTGTAGGCATAATAAGTTTGTTTGCCGCTTTTTATCTGGTATAAAGGAGGCTGGGCAATATATACATACCCTTCTTCCAGCAGTTTCGGCATATACCTGAACAGAAAAGTAAGGATTAGGGTACGGATATGGGCTCCATCTATATCGGCATCAGTCATGATGATAATCTTGGAATACCGGGCATTGGAAATATCAAATTCTTCATCAATACTGGTACCCATAGCGGTAATGATGGCCTGAATTTCCACACTGCTTAAAATCTTATGCAGCCTGGCTTTTTCTACATTTAAAATCTTGCCCTTAAGGGGCAGTATGGCCTGGAATCTGCGATCCCTGGCTTGCTTGGCACTTCCCCCCGCCGAGTCTCCCTCTACTAAAAACAGCTCACAGAATTGAGGGTCGGTAACCGAACAGTCTGCCAGTTTACCCGGCAGGGTGCTGCTCTCCAGCAAAGATTTTTTCCGGGTCAAGTCCCTGGCTTTCTTGGCTGCATTCCTGGCCCTGGCCGCTTCTAGCCCTTTATTGACTATAACCTTGCCAATGGAGGGATTTTCTTCCAGGAACTCTGCCAGTTTGGCATTGACCGTGCTTTCCACAAATCCCTTAATTTCGCTGTTGCCCAATTTGGTTTTGGTCTGTCCCTCAAACTGGGGGTCTTTGAGTTTGACACTGATAATAGCAGTAAGGCCTTCCCGGATGTCTTCCCCTATCAAGTTATCTTCCTTTTCCTTTAGCAGCTTACTGGACCGGGCATAATCATTAATGGTACGGGTCAAAGCCCCCTTAAACCCGCTAAGGTGGGTACCGCCTTCAGTGGTGTTAATATTGTTGGCAAAAGAAAATATGCTTTCGGAGTAGCCGTCGGTATACTGCATAGCTATTTCCAGTTCATGGTCATCTTCAGAATTACTGATGTAAATCACCTTTTTATGAAGGACATCCTTCTTTTCACAAAGGTATTTTACAAAATCTACAATTCCGCCCTTATACTGGAACTCATCCCTCTTATCTGCACCCTCTCTCTGGTCTATTAAAGTTATTTTTAGCCCCTGGTTTAAAAAAGCCATCTCCCTAAACCTGCTGGCCAATATCTCATATTTATAATCTATATCCTCAAAGATTAAAGGATCAGGATAAAAGGTGATCACGGTACCATGGGATTTAGTAGGCTCAATCTTTTTTAACTTGGTTACCGGCTCACCCCTGGCAAATTCTTGCCTGAATACATAACCATCTCTTCTCACTTCAACCTTTAATTTTTCTGACAGGGCATTGACTACTGATACTCCAACTCCGTGCAGGCCCCCTGATACCTTATAGCCTTCGCCTCCAAACTTTCCACCTGCATGCAGCTTGGTAAGCACCACTTCTACTGCAGACAAGTTATATTTATCCACTTTCTTTACCGGTATACCCCTACCATTGTCAATTACGGTTACTGAAGTGTCCCGGTTAAGCACTACCATAATATTGTCGCATACCCCGGCCATGGCTTCGTCAATGCTGTTATCTACCACTTCATAGATTAAATGGTGCAGGCCCCTGGAGCCAGTGGAACCTATATACATGCCCGGCCTTTTTCTAACTGCAGCCAAGCCTTCTAAAACGGTTATGTCTTTTGCATCATAATGAGAATTTACCAAAAAAATACACCTCTCAAATACCCTATTTCTTACACAAATAAAGGGTAATAAGTAAACAACTGATGCTGCCTTCAAATATACTCATTACCCGCGGATAAACATATTATTTTAGGGTAAAAATTAATTTTTATAGTTAGATATTATAACATATTTTTATTAAAATTTTAGTACCTGATTTAACTAATAATCCTCATTTTTTAGATCATTTTTAAACCTGATTTTTTCTACTACTTCTGCTCCGGCATATTTATTTATTTTATCTATGAGCGTCCTGGACATCAGGTTTAGTTCATTAGCCCAGGTGGAGCTGGTCACTGATATTTGCAATGTATTTCCCCTGAGGCTTTGAGGCTTGGATTTTTTACCAATCTGTTCCCCAACAATTTCTGTCCAATGGTTAAAGATGCTGGATACTTTAAGCCGGTTGCCTATATTAAGCTGCCCCACTACTTCATCCAATATGTTTCCAATAGGTTGTAGGCCTGTTTCATCCATAATATTTTAAACCAATATTTTCCATATTTTCCACTAATGATACCATTGCCTGTTACTTTTTAAAAATTAGCTAATATCACTAAATTTTTTGCTGGATTATGCGGCCGTCCTTTACTTGGTAGTAAGCGGCAATATTTAAAGGCAGCTCTTCTAAATAATTAATATGGGCAGCGGTAATAAAGGTTTGAAAGCCGTCTTTTAGTTTCTCAATGAGCAGCCTTTTTCTGCTAACATCTAATTCCGACATCACATCATCTAATAGCAGGACCGGGCTCTGGCCCATCTCCTTTTTTAAATAGAACAGCTCGCAGAGCCTTAGCGCTACTGCGGCTATCCTTTGTTGTCCCTGGGAGCCAAAACTCCTTAAATCTGAACCCTGCAAAGTGATAACCAAATCATCACGGTGCGGACCCGTGCTGGTAGTTTTAAGGGCTAGATCCTTATCCCAGGATTGCCCCATGGCCCGAGCGTACTGCTGGCTAATATCCTGGCCAGGGGTTAAGGGCAGGCCGCTGGACCGGTTCCAGCTGGGCACATAAGATATTTGTGCGTTGCTGTCAGGAAAAAAATAGGATACCAGGTTCTTAAATTCTTCTTCCATCCCCGCTATCAGCCCCAGCCTGTATTCCATTACCTGCAGGCCATAACCGATAAGGTTCTGGTTCCATACTTCAACGGTGGCATTGGGTTTTAGGCCTGGCTTAAAATTCATGCTTTTTATCAGGGAGTTACGCTGGTTTAAGGTTTTTTGATATTGCAGCCGCAGCCTGCTAAAGCCCTTTTGGGTGATATCCAGCATATTATCCAGGTAATTTCTCCTAAAAATGGGGCTTCCCTTAACCAGGTTAAGGTCGTCAGGAGAAAATATCACCGCCGAGACTATAGAGGTAAACTCTGATTTCTTACGGGAGTAAACCTTGTCTATCCTCAGCCTATAGCTGTTATCGCGCCTGAGTTCAATCTCTATTAAGCGGGATTTGGGCCCGTTTGCCACAGAGGCCCTTATAAGCCCGTAGTCCTGGCCATCGGTAATTATTTCCTTCTGGCTTGCCGTACGGTGGGATTTTCCGGAGGAAAGATAATAAATTGATTCCAGGAAATTGGTTTTACCCTGGCCGTTGTCTCCCGTAATTACAGTGGTACCCCGGCTTAAATCCAGGCTTAAGTGCCGGTAGTTCCTAAAGTTTTTAAGTTCAATGTGGTTTAAATACACCTTTTATTCTCTAACTGCACCCGCTGCAGTTAGCACAGGAGCCGGAGCAGCCCTTGCCTGCAGTTGGTTTAAGTTCTGTATTGGCCAGTATGGGACCTGAAAAAATGCGCAGCATATCCCGGCTGCCGCATTCAGGGCATCTTATATCCGTATCGGCACCAATTACCAGTTCCCGGACCCGGCTGCATTGATTGCACCTATAGTCTACAAATCTCAAATCCCCGTCTCCTGATAAGTAAAATTTTACATGCTTATATTACTAAAATATGGCTAAAATATGAAGAAGGGGGCCGGCATATTATATGGTTTAACTTTTTAATTTATTTTTTTATAATTATAGCAATTATATGTAAATTGATAATATGGGTAAAAATACAGATAGAACAGAAACCAAGGAAAGAATTATAAAAGCTTTTCTGGATATTATAGGCCAAAAGGGAGACTTAAGGGTTACCGTAAGGGATATTTCCAAGAAAGCCAATGTAAACCTGGCGGCAGTAAACTATTATTTTAGGACCAAACAAAACCTGCTGGATGAAATAGAAAAATACTTTTTTAAAAAGGTTTTTGATAATAACCAGATACTGGATGATTTAAGCCTCTCTCCCAAACAAAGAATACTAAACTGGGCCCAGGGGATTATAGTGCTTTTAGACCAAAATCCCGGCATAATATGGGTAATAGCCAATAAAGTAATCAAGAAAGAAAAAGATAGCATATTCCTAAATGAATTTATCCATCAAAAAGACCAGAGGATTTCCAGGCTGATAAAAACAATAACTGGCATTAATGACCCTAAGCTCCTCTCCATAAAAACCTCACAAATCATCTCCGGCATAACCAGCCCCCTTATTTTTTTCTACGGGTTAGGCAAGGAATTTGACTTTAACCTGGATAATACCGAGAATTTAATCCTTTATACTGAAACCCTTATAAACAGTATCTTAAACGCCTAATTTAAATTGCTGTATTGACTAAAATTATTGCTTCTGCTTAAATTAAAACAAATGTTTTAAGCAATAGTTTTAATCAATAGTTTTATTATGGATAGATTCAGTCGTTTTATAGTTAAAAGACCCATGGCGGTCATCATAATTTTTGCCCTGTTAATAGTTCCTTCCATTCTGGGAATGCTTCATACAGATACCAATTATGACCTGCTTAGCTACCTTCCCCGCAGCCTAAACTCTGTGCAGGGCCAAGACATTCTGGATGAGGTATTCGGCATAGGAGATACCATCTACCTTATAACTGACAGCCAGAAACTGTGGGAAGCAGAAAAACTTAAAACGGGACTGATGGCCATACCCGGCATAGAAGATGTATTGTGGCTGGATACCTATTCTGATACCGCAGTGCCCTTGGAATTTATGCCCGAACAGATAAAAGAAAACTTTATTTCCGGCAGCAATACCTTAATGCAGATACAAATCAACCCCGATTACGAGGCCCAGAATGGGCCTATAGTACAAAACATAAGACAGGTGGCCCAAGACAGCAGGATAGCCGGATATAAGGCAGTAATCGAAGACTTTCAAGCCATAATAGATTCAGAAATGGGCGTATATCTGCTTATTGGTTTTATAGCTATCTTCATCATACTGGCCCTGGCCACTACCTCTATTTTGGAACCGGTGCTGCTCCTGCTGTCAGTTGGTATTGCCATACTTATTAATATGGGCAGCAACTTTTTTATAGGAGAAATTTCCTATATAACCGGCTCTGTGGCTGCAGTAATGCAGCTGGCGGTGTGCATGGATTATTCCATATTTTTAATCCACCGCTACCATCAAGAAAAAAAATTATGCCCTGCCTGTAAAGAGGAGGCCATGGCCCGTGCCCTGTCATCTATGGGGCCCACGGTAAGCAGCAGCGCCCTGACCACGGTAGCCGGTTTTGGAGCTTTGATGATAATGCAGCTGGGTATGGGAAAAGACCTGGGTTTTGTTTTAGCTAAAGGGGTAGTGATAAGCCTGATTACCACTCTTACCTTCCTGCCGGCTTTGGTGCTGGCCACCGACCGGTGGCTGGACAAGGCTACCCATAGAATATTTTTACCCCGCTTTAATCTCATATCCAAATGGATATTGAAGTTCAGATGGGTTTTTTTAGTTATACTGCTGCTGGCAGTGATCCCTGCCTATATAGCCCACAACAACTTGGACTATTATTTCTCTACCGGCAAAATGCTGTCTGAAGATGCCCAATCCATTAAAGATACTGAATATTTAAAACAGGAGTTTGGCCAGGGAGACATAATTTACGTTATAACTGAAGACGGGCACCGGTTAGAACAGGAAGCAATGGCTGATGAGATAGAGGATCTGGAGCATGTTTCCCAGGTAAGCGGACTGTCCCAGGTAGCTGATCCCTACCTGCCCCAGCAGATGCTGCCCTCCCAGGCTATAGAACAATTCAGCAAAGGCGGCTATACCCATATCTATGTGCAGCTAACCAGTGAGCGGGACAGCCCCCAGGCTACTGATACCATACAACAGATTAGGAACATAGCCGGCCGCTATTTTAACCATTATTATGTGGCAGGAGAAGCAGTGCTTACCAGCGATATGGCCGCCATAGCCCCACGAGACCTAAAATTGGTAAATATCCTGTCTATAAGCCTGGTGGCCATAATTTTGGCTATAACCTTTAAGTCTATATCCATACCAGCCATACTTATCCTCTTAATTGAGGCTGCCATATGGATTAACTTAAGCATCCCCTACTGGGGCACGGGCGAGGTGTCTTTTATGACCCCTATCTTTATCGGGGCTATCCAGCTGGGAGCCACTATTGATTATGCCATACTGTTTACTTCCAGCTACCAGGAATCGCTAAAACAAGACCTGGATTGCAGCCAGGCAGCACAGGAAGCCATAACCAATACCGGACAGTCAATCCTGACCAGCGCCCTTATACTGCTGGTAGCTACCCTGGCTATTGCTTTGTTTACCAGTGTCAAGGCTACTGCTGAATTTACCTTTTCCATTGGCCGGGGAGCGGTAATAAGTATGGCTTCCATCTTTTTAGGGCTGCCCAGCCTGCTGGTAGCCCTGGATAAAATTATAGGCTGGACTACCTGGAAATGGAGAAAAAATTAAAAGAAGGGATAAGCTATGAAATTTAAATACACTCATAAAATAATGACTGCAATAATATTTCTTCTGGCTGGACTACTGACTTTTTCCAGCTTGGGTTTCACTGCTGCTGTAAACAAAAACGAGACTGTATTTGTGTCTTTGGATTACCAAGGCCAGGCCACTAATATAGAAATAGTAAACTGGGCCCAGGCCAGCGGTAAATTAGGCCCCCAGGGCTGGACTGATTGGGGAAACTACAGTCAGATAGAAAATTTGACCGGGCCCCAGCAGCCGGAAAGGGAAGGAGATAAATTAATCTGGCCGGAGGAAGCATTTCAAAACGGCAATCTTTTTTACCGGGGGACCATTGACCAGGAGCTTCCTTTAGGCATAGAAATTGATTACTGGCTAAACGGCCAAGAAATTGAGCCGGAACGCTTGCCGGGAGCTGCCGGAGAACTAAAGATTAGTATAAATATAACCAACCTGTTAGAAAAAGAGCAGGAGATAACCTATGCTGGCTACCAGCAGAAAAACTTGAGCCGGACCGAACAATATTATATACCCCTGATGGTACAGGTATCACTGGAAGTTGACCTGGAAAATTTCCGCGATATAAGGTGCCCTGATGCCATTAAAACAGTAGTGGGCAGGACCATGAACATAAGTTTTGCTACCATCCCCTATCCTGAACAGGAATTTACGGTTACCATGGTATCTGACCATATTGAGCTGAATCCTATTAATATAGTTGCTTTCCCTTCCGAAATACCCCAGGCTGAATATCAGGACCTTAGCCAGGATTTAAATGACCTTGCTGACGGCCTGGGCCAGATAAGCGAAGCTTTATCCGAGGCCAGCCAGGGAACTGAAAAATTTAAAGATGGTGTAGCCGAACTTAAACAGGGAACAGTAGAATTGGTAGACGCTATTTCTTCTATAAACCATGGAGCCTATACCTTGTCGGAAAATGCGGACAAGATAACCGGGGGCTTATCCGGACTGGCCAAAGGTTCAGAAACATTCTATGAGCAAAGCCAGCAGCTGCTTCCGGGGGCCGAGCATCTGGCCCAATCAGTAACCCCTATGGGAGATGCCTTAAAACAGCTGGATTCCGGAGCAATGGACCTGGCTAGGGGAACCGGCCAGTTTCAGGAAGGTTTAAATCTTTTAGCCTCTACTAATGACTCTCTGGCCATGGCCGCCCAGGCCGCTTTATCTGATCCTGAATTAAATGTTTTGCTGGCTTCTGACCCTGAACTGCTGGGACAGGTGCAGGCAGTTCTAAACGGAGTGCTGGCAGAAAGGATTATACTGCAGGGAGATGGCAGCCCGGCTAACCCGGGTCTTAAATCTGCCGCCGCCGGCATTAATCAGGGAGCGGCTGAAATAAGCAAGGGCATCAGCGGTTTTTACCAGGGATTTAATAATTTCAGCCAGGGAATGGCACAGTTTTTAGAGCAGATTAAAAACCTGCCCCCGGCTATAGGCCAGCTAAATGAAGGAATAGAAAAACTTTATGCTGGCTGGAATAGTTATAGCCAGGGAATTGGAGACCTTTACTCCGGCACCCAAAAGCTTTGGGACAATATTCAGGGGATGCCCCAGGATATAGGACAAATGCAGCAACATATAAACGATTTGGCCCAGGGAATCTCTGAAATTAATGAGCAAGGAGTAGAAGAGATAAATTCAGAACTGGGCCAAGGTATAGACCAGATTAACTTGGGCCTAAAATTGCAGGAAACCATAAATTTAAGCGCGGAAAATTACAGTTCTTTTGCCCATCAGGATAATACCCGCAGCCAGGTACAATTTGTTATGCGCACTCCTGCCATAGAGGCCCCGCAGGAACTGGTTCCGGATACTGAACCAGATCCGCCCAAGACCTTCTGGGAAAAGCTGCTGGAACTGTTTAAGCCCTGAGGATGGATGAGCCCCGATATTGGTACTGGAAATAATATAGCCTGGATAGCAGGCCCGTTTCTAAGCTAAAAAGTAAAATAATTAGTCTTGGAAAGAGCCTAAATGATTAATATGATGTCTAGCAGTATTTGTATAGACACTACAGTTATAGAGGACTTTGGAGACCCGGGGAAAGCATTTAAACAAGAGATAAGCAGAAAAGACCGCAGGAACAACAGCCCTATAACCATTACATATTTTACCCTGGATCATTTATCCCCCATGTCCAATACCTAAAATTACATGCAGCTTTAAATCACTTTAGGATTTAACCAGAACCTTTTTAGAATATTTCCTGCTGCCCTTATTCTTATTGGATGAATGTTTATTGCCCTTAGAAAACCTGGGCCCTTTAGCTTTCTTACCGCCGCCAGAGCCATCAACCCTTATCTTCCTGCCCTTATAATCTTCATCTTCCAGCAGATCAATAACTTCATCCATAAAAGGCTCTTTTATATCCACAAAAGAATATGCCCCTTTAACATTTATCCTTTCAAACTTATCTGCAGCCAATCCGGTCATACTTTTAAGGTAACCATGCATCTTGGCCTTATTAAAACCATCCATGGTGCCTAGATTTATAAACATGCTCTTACCCTTTTTATTAGAATTCCTGGCCCTTTTATGATCCTTGCTTGCGAAATCTATATTCAGATCATTTTCTTTTCGGTAGTATTCTATAAACCGGTTAAACTCCATGGAAACCATCCGCTTTATTAGCTCTTCCTTATCCAGATGCTCAAGTTCGGCATATATAACAGGAAGGTATTTAGAAATCTCTTCCTGGTCTACCTCTACTCCCTGTATCTTTTTTATCAAACCCAGAAGCTGGACCTCACATACCTCTACCCCGCTGGGGACTTTATTATATACAATCTTTTTATTTATCTGTCTTTCAATTTGCCTGATCTTATGCATATCCTTGGTATTAGCAATAGAAATAGTTATACCTGATTTTCCCGCCCTGGCGGTTCTGCCGCTACGGTGAGTATATACTTCAATTTCATCCGGCAACCTGTAATTTATTACATGGCTGATATTGCTAATATCTATACCCCTGGCCGCTACATCGGTAGCCACCAGCAGCTGCAGGGATCTTTCCCGGTAAAGTTTCATTACCTTGTCACGGAAAGCCTGGCTCAAATCCCCATGCAGGGAATCCGCATTATAGCCATCTTTTACCAGCCTTTCGGCAATCTCCCTGGTCTCTATTTTGGTCCTGCAAAATACTATGGCAAAAATACCGGGATTAGCGTCTACAATCCTTTTAAGTGCCTTATAACGGTCCACTTCATGCACCACATAATAAATATGTTCGCTATTTTCTGCCGCAGAATTCTTGGCTCCAATGGTAACCTCGCAAGGATCAGCCAGATACCTTTTAGTTATCGAATGCATTCCGGCAGGCATGGTAGCTGCAAACAGCCAGGTCTTCTTCTCAGCAGGGGTAAATCCAAGTATGGCATCAATATCTTCACGGAAACCCATATTGAGCATCTCGTCTGCTTCATCAAGAACTGCATACCTAATTGTAGAAAGATCAATCTTCTTTCTCCTTATAAGGTCCGAAAGCCGGCCGGGAGTAGCTACCACAATGTGAGCGCCTTTTTTTATACTGCTTATTTGTTTCCCTATGCTGGATCCCCCATACACTGCAACTACCCTTACATCCTTAAGGTATTTACAGTAATCTTCCAGATCCCTGGTAATCTGGACACATAATTCCCTGGTAGGGGCCAGTATAAGGCCCTGCAGTACTTTTGAGCCAGTATCTACCAGGCTGATAAGAGGCAGGCCGAAAGCTGCCGTTTTCCCGGTTCCGGTCTGGGCCAAACCTATAAAATTACGGCTGCCATCCTTTAAGGCTGGTATTGACTGCTCCTGTATGGGAGTGAGTTTCTCAAACCCCATTTCCGAGATGGCCTTAATTAATTCTGTTTTTATTCCCAATTCTTCAAATTGATTCATTTTTATATCCAATACAAATAATATTTACTAATATGATGGTTTAAGGTGATGATAAAAGAAGATACTAATTTCCCGTCCAAGACCTGTAAAACTACCAGGGGGCCTAAATACATTTAAAATAGGACACTTATCCCTGCATCAGCCGCTAATTATAGCAGGTTGGCGCCATAATAGATAGATACAATATTAATACCTTATAATATAAATAACCCTATCTTTAAAATATTATAAAAAAGGGCAATCACCGGTGGGCCCCAATATTGGTACTTGAAATAATACAGCCTGGATAGCAGGTTCATTTCTAAGCCAAACATGGCAGTAAGGGAAGAGGCAGAAGATGAGGCTATTGGTTATGCGGAAGATAGCCTCTCCCCTATAGGGACCATAGACAAGCTTAGCCGCAAAGCCCAAAGCGGATACCGATAGTGGGCTTAGGGACAATAGAGAAGAATGCGTACACAGGCTGGCCGGCCAAAGAGGCCAAAGCATTATGGTCCTTAAAATGCTTGCATTAAATAATGAATCTGGCCGCTATATTAACAGGAGGCATAAGGAATACCGGAGGGATAGCTTGATCTAGAGTTTATTCAATAAAGTACTATGCAACCCGGATATATTGTAAGGCAGTTATCCAATTTGCATTAAAAATAAATTATTAAAGCTTAGAAGCGGATCCAGTCCAGCCACAATATTTGAAACACAAAACCTGAACCTTGTCCAACTATACAAGCATAAAAAAATAGCCTATCATATTATATTTATAATATTGGTAAGGGAGTGTGGGCATGGATATAGATATTGACACTTATATTCCGGGAAAAATAATATGTGTAGGAATGAATTACAAATCTCATATAGATGAACAGGACGGCAGGTTTCCAGCTAGACCGGTTCTTTTTTCCAAAGCAGTCAGCAGCATAATCAAAGACGGCCAATCCATACTTTATCCGCCCCAGGTCAAGGAACTGGACTATGAGGTAGAGCTGGCAGTAATCATAGGCAAAAAAGCCACAAAAGTAAATAAACAGGAAGTATTTGACTATGTCTACGGCTATACTATTATCAATGATGTAACCGCCAGGGATATCCAGAGGGACCAGGGCCAATGGTACCAGGGCAAGAGCTATGATACCTTTGCCCCTATTGGGCCCGCCATTATAGCTAAAGATGAAATTGAAGATCCCCAGAACCTTAATTTAAGATCATATGTAAATAAAGAACTGCGCCAGAATTCCAATACTTCTGAAATGATATTTGATATAGCTACCCTGATATCCTATATTACCCAGGCTATTACCCTGATGCCGGGTGACCTGGTAGCAACCGGGACTCCGGCGGGAGTGGGCGTTTTCATGACAGAAAAGAAATTGCTCCAGCCGGGGGACGAAGTGATTTGTGAAATCGAAAACATAGGCAGGCTAGCCAACAAGGTTATGAGGGCCGATGATAGCAATTGCTGAAATTTTTTTAGGAGCTATGGTAGTAGGATTTTCAGGAGCAATGGTGCCGGGCCCCATGTTTACCCTTACTGTTACCGGGGTAGCCCAGCGGGGATTCTGGGCTTCGTTCTTCATTTCCCTGGGCCATTCCATACTGGAACTTCTATTGGTGATTAGTTTCTTTTTAGGGATATTGAGATACCTGGACAATCCCCTGCTGATGAAGGTTATAGGTATATTGGGAGGCTTTTTTTTACTGTACCTGGGCGGCCAGCTTATTTATTCCGTTCTTAAAAAAAAGGTAGCAATAGAGTGGCAAACTGATGAAGCCAAACCTCTTGCTCCCAGATTTTATGCTGCTAATTTTATGCTTAAAGGGGCAATGGTAAGCCTTATAAACCCGTACTGGTATATCTGGTGGGTCAGCATTGGGGCTGCTTTCATGATTAAGGCCATGCAGTACAATATTGCCGGGGTAAGCTCTTTTTTCTTTGGCCATATAAGCGCTGATTTTATTTGGTTTATGTTTGTGGGATTTTTGGTAAGTACCGGAAAAAGATTTCTTAACCTGAAAGTGTATCGCATTATTCTGATATTATGCGCCTTGTTTCTGCTGTATCTGGGAATCAAATTTATAATGGATTTCCTTTAGCCCCATAAACCTTTATAGTATGGTTATAAACAGTTTTCCATAACAGGGGTTAAGGAGTCATATATGAAAAAGGTAATAGTATATTCCACTTCTGCCTGCCCTTACTGCAGCCAGGTAAAGGATTACCTTAGGCGGCATAATATTGAATTTAGCGATATTGATATCAGTGTCCATCCGGAAAAGCTATCGGAGATGGCCGAAAAATCCAAGCAGGTAGGCATACCGGTGATAGATTTTATGGGAAAAATAATTGTGGGGTTTGAAAAAGAGGAAATAGATAGGGCTATCCAGGAATTAGACCAATAAATATAATAATGAAACCAGTATTTGACAGTAAAGACATAACTACCACTGAATTTGAAGACCGATGGGTAAAGTTTGCCTTTGGCAGCCAGGGCATGATAAAAACAGGCGCCCTTAATTTGGGAATAGTGGAATTTAAACCCGGAGTCCAGCCCTTAGCCCACCGGCACCAGACAGAAGAAGCATTATATGTAATACAAGGTGAGGGGAAAATAATGATAGGCTCTTCATGGTTTGATTTGAAAGCAGGCAGCTTTGTGCATATACCCCAGGGAGAGAACCACCTGATTAAATCCAGCAAGGACGCCCGGTTAAAAATATTATTTATTTTTGGCGGAAAAACAAATATAGATTATTAAATTCTAACCCGGCTCCGCATGTATAAGTACTTCCTCTATCTGCTTTATCTGTACCCGCAATGTGTTTTCCGCTTCTGTTATTATCTTATGGGCCTGTTCAATATTAAGGGAACTATCCATCCTGCAGTGAAAAGCCACATGGTAACTTTCACCTTTTTTAAGCACCGTAAAATCATGGCAGGTGCCGGGATCTATCAAAGGTGATACCTTTTCTTTTATTTCCTCTATCAGCTGGCCTGAGTCCAGGGTAATATCATCCCAATATTCCTGGCCGGACAGATCCTCGGCATGTATATATATTTTTCTTAAATTGCTTATTTTAGACCTTATTTTTTGTTCAGTGTCCCTGGTAAGCCTTTCTACCTGCTCCAGGGTCATGCCGGCAGACAGCTCAACATGAACCGAAATGTCAGTATGGTCACCTACTTTATACAAGTAGATATTGTGTACATCCTTGATCCCAGGCTGATTTAGGGTTACCTGCTTTAAATAATCAGAAATGTTTTCGTCGGCCAGCCTGGGTTTTATTTCCACAATTATCTGCGAATGAGGAAACTGCTTCCTTATTTTTTCGCGTACCCTGTCCTTTACATTCTCTGCCTGGCTGAGGTACAGGTTATGGGGTGAACATAAGCTAAGGTTGATAAATTTTATTCCCCCTACTTCATGTATCTTTATATCTTCTATGCTTTCAATATCCTGGTCATTGCCCAAAATCTCCTTTATTTTCTGGGTAACCTGTTCCGGTATATAATCCAGTAGGTTCCTAATAATGCTAACTGTAAGCCTGATGCTGAGGCCAATTACTACCAGTGATACCACTATGGAAGCTATGGGATCAGCCAGGTTGTAGCCAAACCTGGCCAGCAGCAAGCCTGCTATAACTACCAATGAGCTCAAGATGTCCCCGCTGTAGTTTAAATATTCAGCCCTGAAGGCAAAAGAGTTAAACTTCTTAGCCCCCCTGTACAGCACTATCACCCTGGCTATGTTCAAAATAATAGATATGCCCAACACTAAAAACACCGGCCACCCTATGCTTAGTTCAAAATCACGGTGTATAAGCCTTTGAATGGATTTATATATTATGAATACACCCAAGCCGCTGATAACGGTAGTCTCCATAAAGGCGGCAAAATTTTCATATTTGCCATGTCCATAGGTGTGGTCTGCATCTGGAGGCCTGCTGGCTATTCTTACCGCTACAAAGGCAATGAATACTGTAACCAAGTCCAGGCCATTGTTAAGTGCCTCTGAAAATATTCCCAAGCTATTGGAGAAATAGGCAGCCATTATTTTTATTATGACTAAAAAAATGGAAACCAGCAGGGAAAAGGTGGCGATTCTCTTTTTAGTTAATACTGTTTGATAGTTGTTTTCCATGTACGTATTGCTCAGATCAATATACTGGTATTTTAATCTTTTGATAAAAATCTGTAAACATTATTAATATTGCAATATTAATATGTTTTCATGTTATTATATAAATGCTATAATAATATTTAACTTATACCAAGAGGTAAAAATGAAAAAAGAAAAATTCTATAATCTGCATTCAGATATGTGCAAAACCATATCTAACCCCCGCAGGCAAGCCATAATAGACGCCATAAGGGACAAGTCTCTTACGGTTACTGAAATAGTTCAAAAGACAGGGCTGCCCCAGTCCAATATTTCCCAGCACCTGTCCCTGTTAAGCGCCAAGGGGATTGTAAACCGCAACAGGAATGGCAGCAATATCTATTATTCCATTGCCAATCCTAAGATTATTAAGGCTTATGACCTTTTAACTGAGGTTCTTAGGGAAGAATCAAATTCCAAGCAAGATGTTATAAATGACTTGTTTTAAGGAGTGGTGATAAATATGGCAAAGAAAAAACTGGCCATGGTGGTATTTAGCGGAGATATGGATAAGCTGATGGCTGCCTTTATGATAGCTACCGGTGCTGCTGCTTCCGATATGGAAGTAACCATGTTTTTCACCTTCTGGGGATTGAAGGCGTTGAAGAAAAAGCACCGGACCGGTAAAAGTTTTTTAGGCAGGTTGATGGGTTTCATGGAAAGAGGAGATATTGAAAACACCAGTCCATCCAAATACAGCATGGGCGGCCTGGGTAGATGGCTGTTTAAAAAAATGATGAGATCCAAAAATATTACTACCCTGCCCCAGTTAAGGGATATGGCTTTACAGATGGGAGTAAATCTGTATGGCTGCCAGATGAGCATGAGCGTATTGGAAATCCCCAAGGAAGATATGATAGATGAGGTAAAGGGCTGTGTAGGGGTAGCATTTTTCATAGAAAAAGCCCAGGAAGCCGATGCCAGCTTATTCATTTAATCTGACGCCGGACCTTGACGTTTTAGCTATAATATAAAAGGAATTATAGCTTTCCTGTGTTCAGGATAATCCTCAAAGTTGTTACGGTACCAGCGGTGATTAGAAAATGCCCGGGGAAATAAGTTGGCAATAGTAAATACGGCAAAAGCCAGGCCAGGCAGTGACCAGGTAAGTATGGCCCATCCAATCCACTCCATTATCTCTCCTAAATAATTGGGGCTGGATACATATTTGAAAAAACCCCTATGGGGAATACTATATCCTTGCTCGTTGTTTTTCCTAAGCTCCCTCAGAATTGAGTCTGAATGAATATTTATGGCTAAGCCCAGCAAAAAAACCAACAACCCTATCACAAAGCGGGAACTGGTAAGCCAGTCCAATCCATAATCGGGGGCAAAATAAAAGAGATAGCGTCCATTTATATAGGTATTTATCAGGTTAAATATTAAAGCAAAAGCTATCACCATCAGGGGAAATCTCTTTTGCCCTCCCTTCATCAGCACCGGGTATACAAAAGCCCGCTGCAGATAATGGGACATCCAGATTGCCAGAAAAATTATGGCAACCAGATTATCGGACTTATTTCCAATAATAAACAGGAAGGCCATAAGGATTACGGTTGGCGATTCCATTACTATCCAGCCTAACCTGGCCCTGGTAAACAGTCCCCAGCCTTTCCGGTAGTGGCGCCCATAGGGAGCTTTAATGAACCATAAGGCCAGGAAAACAAACAGGGCTGATATGAATACTGCATATAACAGGAAATTATAAATTAGCTTTTCTTGCATAGGGTATACTATATTAGTATTAAAACGATTTTACTATTTAAACTTATTAAAGTATAGGTTTTTGAACATTTTTTTATAGCTCATTATAATAAGAGTATTGTGAATTTAGTATAGGGAGAAGTAATTGGAAAATTTTGAATACCAAAACTCTACCCGCATTGTATTTGGTAAAGACAGCGATGGAAAACTGGGTAGCCTGGTAAAAGAATATGGCACAAAGGTACTTCTGCATTATGGAGGAGGCAGCATAAAGGAAAACGGTATCTATGACCGGGTCATAAAAACTTTAAGGGCCGGGGATATTTCGGTAGTGGAACTTCCCGGGGTAAGGCCAAATCCTATATTAGGCCTGGTGCAGGAAGGTATCGATATTTGCCGCCGGCAAAAAATAGATTTTATATTGGCGGTGGGCGGAGGCAGCGTCATTGACTCTGCTAAAGCAATTGCAGCCGGAGTTCATTATGAAGGCAGCCTTTGGGACTTCTTTGAAGGAAAGGCCAGTCCCCGGAAGGTTCCGCCTGTGGGAGTAGTATTAACCATACCTGCTGCCGGAAGCGAGTCCAGTGATGTAACTGTAATTACCAAAGAAGAGGGGTTAATAAAAAGGGGATACCATAATCATCTGCTTAGGCCTAAATTTGCCATACTTAATCCTGAATTTACCTATACTTTGCCTGCATTCCAGACCGCAGCCGGTGCTGCAGACATAATGGCCCATGTAATGGAAAGGTACTTTACCCATACCAGGAATGTGGATCTTACAGACAGGCTGTGTGAATCCACCTTAAAGACAGTTATAAAACATACACCCCTGGCCCTTGAAAATCCCCGGGACTATAATGCCAGGGCTGAAATAATGTGGGCCGGCACCATTGCCCATAATGGTATTTTGGGAACAGGACGGGAGGAAGACTGGGGGTCCCATAAAATTGGGCATGAGCTCAGTGCTATTTACGGACTGACCCATGGTGCTTCACTAGCCATAGTATTTCCCGCCTGGTTAAAATATACTTATAAGCAAAACCTGCCGTTGATGGCCCAGTTTGCTTTTAGGGTATTTGAAATAGAAATAGATTATAATAACCTGGAGCAGACAGCAGTAAAAGGGATAGGGAGCCTTGAAAAATTCTTTAAGGACATTGGGCTTCCCGTCAAGCTGAGCGAAGCCCAGATAGGAAACCAGCGCTGGAAAGAAATGGCGGCAAAATGCACCGCTACCGGGCCCAAAGGCAACTTTATTAAAATGTATGACCAGGACATTATAAATATTTTAGAAATTGCACGATAGAAAGGAATGGGATGGAAGAAATATTTCAAAGAAGAAGTATCAGGAAATACACTGACCAGCCGGTATCCCGCTCACAGCTGGAAGATCTGTTAAGGGCAGCCATGGCCGCTCCCACCGCTAATAACCAACAGGATTGGGAATTTGTAATTATCGATGACCGGAAACTGTTAAATAAAATACCCAGTTTCCACCCTTATTCCAAAATGTTAAACCAGGCTCCGGCCGCCATAGCAGTTTGCGCTGATTTGGACCAGGAGGCAAGTGCTGGATATTGGGTCCAGGATTGCGCAGCAGCAACTCAAAACATTCTGCTGCAAGCCCGGCATATGGGGCTTGGTACCTGCTGGCTGGGGATCTACCCCCGTGAAGAAAGGGTGGAAGGCCTAAAAGAACTGTTGGGTTTGCCTGCCAGGGTCATGCCCTTAGCTCTTATAGCAGTAGGTTATCCGGCTGAAGAAAAGGGGCCTTCTAACCGGTTCAATCCGGACAAAATACATATAAACAAGTGGTAAAGGAGGAATTATGTCTAAGGTTAAGAAGATAACTTTAATAGTACTAACCATAATAGCCATCTTGGGACTAAGCACAGGCTGCCTCTATGGCAAGGGCGAGCTTCCCTATTATGGTGGTGCTGATACCGGCCTTAAACCTCAAAGCACCATCGCCGTATCCGGCAATGGAACGGTGAAGGCTACTCCCGATATGGTTTCTGTATCCATAAACGTGGTCACTGAAGAAGAAACCAGTGAGGAAGCGGTAAACAATAACAGCGAAATATCACAAAAAGTAATAGATGCTATCCAGGACACCCGGGCTAAGGAGCTCAAGGTTGAAACTACCGGATATAATTTGCAGCCATTATATGATTATAGCCAGGAAAACCAGCCCCCGGATATTTATGGATACCGGGTAAACAGTTCAGTACAGGTAAGCACTACTGATATGGAAAAGATTGGAGATATAATGGCCGCAGCTATTGATGCTGGCGCTAATGATATAGGTTCTTTAAGTTTTGACCTTAGCCAGGAATCCAAAAGCCAGGTTAAAATTGATGCTTTGTCAGAAGCTACCCGGGATGCTTCCCAGAAAGCAGAGGCTATCGCTGATTCTTTGGGCCTGAGGTTGGGAGACATTTATTATGTGAATGAAAGCGGGATTAGCTATCCAGGGCCTTTCTATGCTGACGAAGCCGCAGTAGCAGCTGAGGCTCCCGAAGGCCGGGGGGTACTTCCTCCCACTATCAGTCCCAGGGAAGTAGAAGTGACTGCTTATGTGGAAATAATCTATAACTTCAGATAGACCAGTATTTCGTAATTAAACTTAAGCTAAAAGGCGGAGGGGTTATTAGGTACCTGTCCGCCTTTTATTTTGCCAGCTTTAGCCAATATTTGTTCTTTCCCTGCATCATAATATTAAAAAAATATTAAAAATAATAAAAAAGGTTGACACCAGATATAGATGCTGTATTATATGAAACGATTCATATGAAACGGTTCAAGAGTAAAATGACAACCATAAAAGAAGTGGCCAGGAAGGCAGGGGTATCGGTAGGTACCGTATCCAATGTCATTAATGGCCTGGATACAGTTTCCGAATCCATAAAGCAGAAGGTAAAAGAGGTAATTAAGGAATTGGATTACCGGCCCAGCCGCCTGGCAGCGGGGTTATCCAGCAAGAAGACTAAAAATATTGGCTTGGTGGTACCTGACATTTCCTCCCCTTTTTATTCAGATTTGGTGAAGGGCATATCGGATAAGCTGCAAAGTTTGGGCTATGAAATGTATTTATGTAATTCCAATAACAGCCTGGAAAAAGAATGGGAAATTATGGGAAACCTTAAAAGCATGTGGGTAGACGGTATTATATTGATACCGGTTTATGATCAATCCCGGGACCTGGGCCAGTTAAAAAACTGGACTCAGCCCCTGGTCATACTGAACCGGGACCTAGGATTACCGGAGATAGACACCATCCTTTTTGATAATTTTTCTGGAGCCTATAATGCTGTTTCTTATCTTTTGGATCAGGGCCACCAAGATATTATATGCATTAACGGGCCTAAAAGCTCAAATTCTGCCCGGGAAAGGTACCTGGGCTGGAAAAAGGCCATGTCCGAAAGAGGTATGCATAAAGAAGATTTTTTATTTTGGGGTAATTTCAGCATAACCTCGGGGAAAAAGTTAATGTCAGAAGCCCTGGCCCGGTTTTCCTGTATCGACGCTGTTTTTGCCACCAGTGACCTGTTGGCCCTGGGAGCCATCAAGGTTATAAATTCTAAAGGTTTATCCGTACCGGAGGATATATCGCTTATGGGGTTTGGAGATATTTTTATCTGCCAGTATCTAAATCCTCCGCTTACCACGGTAGCCCGTCCTTTTGAAGCTACCGGAAACAAAGCGGTAGAAGTGCTTGTAGAAAGAATTAAAAATCCAGAAAAGAAACCGGAGAGGATAATAATAGATGGTGAAATTGAGGAAAGAAACTCGGTTGCAATTAAAAACTCTAACCCCTGTCCCGGACAGGGGTTATTGACATAGATAAATTATGATAGAAAGGAGGTTAAGACATGGAAAAAGCAAAAAGAACAATTTCTTACATACTGATCAACTACTGGCTGGCATTTCTATTAGGGATTATATTTTTAATCTCTAAATTAACTGCCTAGGTAGTCTAGGGGCTGGGATTCTCCAATAATGGAGGATTCAGTCACCTTTTAAAATAATCAAATTATCAAATTAGTTTGATTATTTTTATTTTACCCCTATAATCTCCTAAAAAATAAGAACTCAGTTAAATTATGATTACTCTAATTTTAATAGCCTTTAGCCTGGCCCTGGACTGTTTTGCCGTATCTATGGCTGGAGGCGCATTGGATCCCAAACCCAGACTGGCAAACGTACTTAAAGTAGCTTTGTTCTTTGGCTTATTCCAGGCCATAATGCCTTTAATAGGCTGGTTTATAGGAATAAGCTTTGCCCGGTTCATAGATAATTACGCCCATTGGATTTCTTTTGTATTGCTGGCAGCCATTGGAATTAAAATGATATATGAGTCTTTAAAATCTGATGATGACTGCCCTAAAAGAAATATTTTAAACCTTCCCACCCTGATTCTGTTATCCATAGCCACCAGCATAGATTCCCTGGTAGTAGGTATCACCCTGGGCCTACTTAATACCCCCCTAATTTTATCCATAACTGTAATTGGCATATTTGCTTTTACCCTTTCTGTGGCCGGCTATTATCTGGGATGCAGGCTTAGCGCTTTGTTTAAAACCCGCATTGAAATACTGGGGGGAATAATACTGATAGCCATAGGGCTAAATACTTTAGCCGAGCATTGGGACTGGCATTCCAAGCTGGCCAATATTTTTACCAATATTTTAGGCCTGTAGTTATATTTTCTTTTTCAAACAACATTAAGACATATGCAGTTAAGGACAGCTCCTTTCCATTTAATTTTTAACAAAACAGTATCAAATAATTGCTGCTTGCTTAGTTTAGCCATCTACTTTAACCTGATGTTTTTAAAGTACTGATTTTAAATTTAATTTATTTGAACTTTGTTTGTGGTAGAATTAAATAAAACATTTTAGGGGAGGTAGCTTATGGCAAGAAAAGTTTATGTCAGGGAAATATATTTCTATCTTATCTGCGTAATAGCCTTAATCGTTTTTATAATCGGCATAGTAAACCTTGCAGATAATATAACTAATTATGTCAATCCGGTAACTTATTCTTCCCGGCCCCAGGTTTTGCCCATGTACAAGGAACAGTATCCTGATATGAGTGCGGAACAAATAGAGGCTATGGTTCAGGAGGAAATGGATAATTCCTTAAGATATGAAAAGAACATTGCCCTAAGGGGCATCATAAGAGGAGTATTGATGCTGGTTATATCCATCCCCCTGTTTGCTTTCCATTGGAGAGGGGCCCAAAAAATATGGGCTTCAGAAAAGGATTAATTTAAGCTACCACTGCTGATCAAGGGGATAGACATTTATATATTTTACACTGCTTCTAGGCTGGGCCATAAATGGCTCCACTGTATCCCTCCACTGCGCGTAGTGTGCTGTTTGCTTATGCTCATCTGCTGCCATTTGGTCCCTGTAAGCTTCTATTAGGATAAACCTTGTTTCCTGGTCGTGCTGTTGGATAACGTCAAACCGGGCCACGCCCGGCTCTTTAATACTGTTGCTGGCATTATGGATGCACGCCTGCCTAAAAGCCTGGATATATTCAGGTTTAACTTCCACCTGCACTAATACTACCCACATACAATCCTCCT
>JAQVDY010000009.1 GCA_028698215.1 Actinomycetota bacterium
GAAGTTATTTATGATTACCATGATCCAGAGCAAGACGGCCAGAGCGGCACCCAGATCAGGTGGTACCAAGATGGGATTTGCCAGGAAGACCTTAATGACCAAAGCAATGTGCCGCCAAGCCGTACTGGAAGGGGACAGCTGTGGTATGCAACCGTTACCCCATCAGATGGAGAAAACCTGGGAGAAACAGTCACTACCGGTAGTGTGGAAATAGCCAATACCATACCAATGCTTTCTTCTGTTAAATTAGAGCCTCAAGCGGCCAATACCGGGGACAACCTGACCCTAAACTATATTTATAGCGATGCGGACAATGATGAGGAAACAGAAGCAGAAATTAAATGGTACAAAGAGGGCACAGAGCAAAACCAGCTTCAAAATTATAGGGAAGTCAGCAGCAGCTTAACCGAAATGGGCCAGAGGTGGAAAGCGGAGGTAAGGGTAAGCGATGGTTACCAGTTCAGTGAACTATATCAAACCCAGGAGATGGAAATAATCAATAGCAGGCCCCAAGCCCGCAATGTAACCATCAGCCCTAACCAGCCCCGGCCAGAAGATGACCTGGTAGTAAATTATGAATACTGGGATGCTGATGGGCATCAGCAGGCTGATACCCATATACGGTGGTACAAGGATGGAAAGCTGGAAGATGAGTGGGAAGGCTTATCCCAAATAGAATGTGATGCTACCAGGGAAGGGGAAGTATGGCAGGCCGAGATAGAGCCCTATGATGGACTGGAATACGGAATAGCGGTAAAATCAAACCTGGTAACCATTAAATCCGCTGTTACCCAGCATATGCCTGCCATTCAAACCAATACATTACAGACCAAACAGGAGCAGGACTATATTGACAATAGTGATGATAAGAAAAAAGAGGAAAAAACAGCCCCAAATTTGAGGGCAATAAGATTATATGGCAGGCAGCAAGTTTCCCTGCATCAGGGAAATATAGAGCTGGAATTTAAGCAGCCCTGCAAAGATGTCCATCTATGGCTGGAGAGTAGTATCATTTCAGATAAACAGTCCTACCCCTTAGCTGATTATCTGGGTTGGGACAGTGATATCTATACCATAAAGTTTAGTAAAGGCCTCGAGCAAAGCTATAAATTGAAGATTAAAAATAACTCAGACCCTTCCCGGGCTTTATTGGCCTATTGGAGCCAGGAAGATAAAAATTGGATAATCATCAGGGATGCTGAAGCCGGCAGCGGCTATGTAGAAGCTATGGTTGGCCGGCATCAGCAGATTACTGTATGTGTGTTAAAGCTTAATACCGTAACCAGGCACTTAAACCTAAATGGAAGCCGCCAGGCTTTTATGGGTTTGGGCCGCAATCTACTTAAGTTCCTGCTGCCTTCAGGGCTGCAAAAAGAGGTAAGCCTGGAGGTCAAGGCCATAAGCCGGGACCAGCAGGATAAAGAGGTACTGCTATTAAGCGTGCTGGACCGCTACCATAAGCCCCTGGATAGTACCATAGATATAAAAGTTTTATACTGCAGTCCCCAGGGCCAGGCATTTGGCCTTTCTGAAGTATTGGTTAATGGAAAAAACACCTCTCTAAAGGGCAAGACAGTCGCTTGCGGGGTTACACAAACCCAGGTCCTAGCGGGCCGTTTTTTTGTGCTTAATTGCCATTGAAAGCCCGGCTTTGGTTTTCTTGACTTATTTTTTAATATTAATTAAAGTAATGTCTGGTTTTGGGTTAAATAATAGTGCTATACTTGCTTGCGCTTGTAGCTCAGTTGGATAGAGCAACGGACTTCTAATCCGTAGGTCGGGGGTTCGAATCCCTCCAAGCGCGCCAGTAAAGTAGTTTTAAAATTTGACAAAATAATATAATATAAGTTTGTGGTGAGAATAGCTCAGCTGGTAGAGCACAGGATTGTGGTTCCTGGGGCCGCGGGTTCGAATCCCGTTTCTCACCCCAATTATTTTTTGAACCAAGCGCCTGTAGCTCAGCTGGATAGAGCGACGGACTTCGAATCCGCAGGTCGGGGGTTCGAATCCCTCCAGGCGTGCCAAATATTGTGTTTGAGCCAAGTATTTCCTATAATATACCTCTGGCAAGTGGGCCGTTAGCTCAGCTGGTAGAGCACCGGACTCTTAATCCGGGTGTCACAGGTTCGATCCCTGTACGGCTCACCATTTTTTTTGCGAGAGTGGCGGAATTGGCAGACGCGCTAGACTTAGGATCTAGTGGGGTAACACCTGTAGGGGTTCAAATCCCCTCTCTCGCACCATTCAGTAATAATCTTAATATAAACTAGCAAATACTGAGGCTAAAATAGTAAAATGAAATAAAATTTAACCGGCCTGACCATGAAAGCTTACCAAAAAAGAATTATAGCAGCAGTAGTAGTCATAGCCTTGCTGGCGGCGGGGCTGCTGGGTATCTATATATTAGAGAGCAGGTTCTTTCTCCTGGGCAAAACCTTGTACCCCCTATATGTTTCCCTTAACCAAATTCACCAAAACCGGGTTAATCCTGAAGCAGAACAGCAAGATACCATTGTGTATTGTGATTATTATACCTGGCATGACGGGCAGCATTGGGAGCGGGGTTATTCCAATCAGCCGCTATTGGGGTTTTACCATAGCCTGGATGAACAGGTTATTTCCAAACACCTGGAATGGGCCCAGAACTTTGGCATAGATGTGTTTAAGATTGAATACCTGCCCCAGTTTGACCACACCATTGCTGAAGGCATATTTGATTATGATATGGGACAGACCAAGCTTTGTTTTATGTATGATTCACGCCTGAGGTTTGAAAGCATAGGATACAAATACCCACCCTATGATTTTGGCCAAAAGGAGATTGCCGGCACATTCCTGGAAGATCTTAATCATATAGCAGACACTTATTTTGCTTCTGAAAACTACTTTAAGATAGAAGGCAAGCCAGTATTATGGATATATGTCAGCAGGGATTTTACCGGTCCCTATCAGCAGGTTATAGCAGAAGCCAGGGAAAACCTGGCCCAAAAGGGCTACCAGGTATACCTGGTGGGGGATGCTGTTTTCTGGAATTACCGGCTGGAGCAGGTAAAGGTGTTTGATGCGGTATCCTGCTATACTGCTTATGCCGGCCGGCCTCAAAATACGGCAGAATTTGCAGAAAGGCTTAAATTCCTATATATGGTATGGAAAATAGCAGCCAGCGCAGCTGATACTGATTTTATCCCTTCTGCCATACCGGCCTATGATGACCGTTGCCTAAGCAGTGAAAGGCAAAGCGTGCCTCCCCTGGAAGGCACTGCTGACGATTTTAAATACCAGCTGGAAACCATAAAGGCTTTCCTGGACCCGGTAAATATTTCTACAGGATTGACCCAGGTATCCATTGCTACTTTCAATGAACATCAGGAAGGAAGCTCGGTAGAGCCTTCCCTGGAATGGGGGTATGAGCGCATAGAGCAGATTCCAGCTGTATTTGGCCTTGATTAGAGGCTATCTGTGGGCTTTTCTAAGACTTGACATAATAGCCCGAGGTTTGTATTTTATTTATTTTTTATTATAATATGTGTTTTAACGTAAATAGAATAATGAGGCAGGAGGCGCTTTTAGTTGGATTACAAAATATTAGATGTAAAGAAGGAAAAGGATAAGGTTACCTTAAACCTGGAGATACAGGGCAAATATTTTAACAAGGCTTTAGGAAAAGCCTATAAGAACATATCCCAGAAAGCAAATATTCCAGGGTTTAGAAAAGGCAAGGTTCCCTATCAGGTAATAGATACTAATTTTGGCAGGCAATATGTTTTAAATAAAGCGGCCAGCATATCTGTTTCCGAGCTGTATCCACAAATAATAGATAATGCCAACATTGATCCCATAGATTATCCCGGGGTAAAATTTAAAGAGATTGCTGACGGTAAACCATTGGGCGTAGAGATAACCATACCAGTAGAGCCGGAGATAAAAGCTCCCGGCTATGATAAGCTGGAAGTTACCGCCAAGCCTGCAGAGGTAACCCAGGAAGAAATAGATAGCTATATAGACAGGATAAGGGAGAAATATTCCTCACTGGAGCCGGTGGATGGAGATGATCCGGCAAAGGACGGGGATTATGTGACCATTGATTTTGAGGGCATGGTGGAAGGCCAGGAATTGGAAGATGGAAAATCTGAGGATTTTGTATTGGAAATAGGCTCTAAGACCCTTACCCCGGAATTTGAAAAATCAATAATAGGCATGAAAAAGGGTGAAGAAAAGACAGTTGAATTTACTTTGCCGGACAATATAAGAAGAAATGACCTGGCTGGGAAGAAAGCTGAATTTAAGGTTAAGCTAAAGGAAATAAAGAAGAAAGTAGTGCCCGAGGTAGATAAGGAGTTCTTAAAAGAAGCAGGGGACTACCAGGACAAAAAAGAATTTGAGCAGGAAATAAAAAAGGATCTCTCCCAGCAGAAGGAACAGGCCCGGAAGGAAGAGATACTGGGGCAGGTAATAGAGCAGCTTATAGAGAGGGCGGATATTAAAGCGCCTGCTGCTATGGTTAGGAACAGAACAGAGCAGATGAAGAGTGAATTTGAAAACACCTTGAAAAACCAGAAGATTAATAAGAAGAATTACCTGCAGGCTACCGGCATGGACGAAACAGTGCTGGAGCAGCAGTTTGCCCAGAGGGCAGAAGCTGAAATAAAACAGTATTTGTTGTTTAAGGCATTAGAGAAAGCGGAAAAAGATAAAATTGAGCCTAAGGAAGAGGACGTAAAGAAAGAAGCTGACCAGATAATCGCCAATTATAGCAAGGAAGAGGAAAAGAAAAAGATTGAAGATTATCTGCAAACTCCAGAGGGTAAGGAAAACCTGCTGTCCTCTATTAGAAGAAGGAACCTTATGGATAAGCTTATAGGCAGTGCTAAAGTGGTGGATAAAAAGAAGGAGTCACCCAAGAAAGAGAAAAAAACGGAGGAAAAACAGGGCGGACAAACTAAGAAGCTCTGGACTCCAGGTCAAAAATAAGGAAGTGTGATATATGAATATTAAAAACAATTATCTGGTTCCCATGGTAATTGAACAGACAAACCGGGGAGAGAGATCTTTTGATATATACTCCCGGCTGCTAAAGGAAAGAATAATTTTTTTAGGAGTAGGCATAGATGATAATGTAGCTAATGTGGTAATGGCCCAGATGCTGCACCTGGAGGCCGAGGATCCTGAAAAGGATATACAGCTGTACATAAACAGTCCCGGCGGAGTGGTAACTGCAGCCCTGGCTATGTATGATACCATGCAGTTTATTAAATCGCCGGTATCTACTATTTGTATTGGGCAGGCTGCCAGTGCAGCAGCGGTACTGCTGCTGGCAGGGGATAAGGGGAAAAGATTCTCTTTGCCCAATTCCAGGGTGTTGCTGCACCAGCCTTCCGGCGGTGTTACCGGGACTACTATGGATGTGGAGATCCATACCAGGGAAATGGTGAGGATTAGAAGCCTGTTAAATGATATAATAGCCAAACATACCGGACAGGATATAAAAAAAGTAGAAAAAGATACTGAAAGAGATTTTATACTGACTGCAGAAGAAGCAAAAAAATACGGTATTGTGGATCAGGTAATATATAAGAAATAAATTTTAGAAAAGGAAGTGTTTTATATTGGAAAAAAATGACAAAAGGGGTAATTTCCTAAAATGCTCGTTTTGTGGCAAACCCCAGAATCAGGTAAAGAAGCTTATTGCCGGTCCTGGGGTTTATGTTTGCGATGAATGCATAGGGCTATGTAATGAAATACTGGAAGAGGAGCTGGGAGAACAGCAGGAACTTGATTTTAAGAACCTGCCCAAGCCCAGTGAAATATATTCTATTTTAAATGATTATGTAATTGGCCAGGAAGCTGCTAAAAAGATACTTTCAGTAGCAGTTTATAATCATTACAAAAGGATTAAGCATGGAGACAGCGCTAAAAAGGATGATGTTGAGCTCCAAAAAAGCAATATACTGCTGATGGGTCCTACCGGCTGCGGCAAGACCTTGCTGGCACAGACCCTGGCCCGCATCCTTAATGTCCCTTTCTGTATTGCAGATGCAACCGCTTTAACCGAGGCCGGTTATGTGGGGGAAGATGTGGAAAACATATTGCTCAAACTTATACAGGCAGCAGATTTTGATATCAAGAAAGCGGAAACGGGCATAATATATATAGATGAGATAGATAAAATCAGCAGAAAATCCGATAACCCTTCTATTACCAGGGATGTGTCCGGGGAAGGGGTACAGCAGGCATTACTGAAGATACTGGAAGGCACCGAAGCCAATGTCCCTCCCCATGGGGGCAGGAAACATCCCCAGCAGGATTTTATCCAGATTAATACCAATAATATTTTATTTATATGCGGCGGCTCTTTTGCCGGTCTGGATAAGATAATAGAGAGCAGGGTAAATAAAAAAAGCATCGGCTTTATTGCGGAAAAGATTCCAGGGAAAGCGGAAAAAATGGACTGGCTCTTCCCTCAGGCTATGCCGGAGGATTTATTAAAATTTGGGTTAATTCCGGAACTGATAGGAAGATTGCCGGTGTTAGCTACCCTTACTAGCCTCAGTGAAGCAGATTTGGTAAGAATACTGACAGAGCCTAAAAATGCACTGGTTAAACAGTATAAGAAAATATTTGAAATGGATAATGTGGAACTGGTAATTAAAGATGATGCCCTGTCTGCTATTGCCAGGCTGGCTATGACCCGGGGCACGGGAGCCAGAGGGTTGAGGTCTATTATGGAAGAGAACATGACCGATATCATGTTTACTATTCCTGATGAAAGTGATGCCAAAAAAATGGTTATTGATGCTAAGGTGATAGAAAAGAAGGCAGCTCCCCAGGTTGTCAAGCAGCCCCAGCAAGAGCTTAAAAGCAAAGAGAAGTTAGCTTAACATGTTTAGTAAAATAGAGGGCAGCTACGATCCTGCCGCATTTGAAACCAAAATTTATGATTTTTGGGAAAATAAAGGCTATTTCCATGCGGAAGTAGATTTTGACCGCAAGCCTTTCTGTATAGTCATACCTCCCCCCAATGTTACGGGGCAACTGCATATAGGGCATGCTTTAAATAACAGCCTCCAGGATATAATTATCAGGTATAAAAGGATGTCAGGCTATAATGCCAGCTGGACTCCGGGAGTAGACCATGCAGGGATTGCTACCCAGAATGTGGTAGAAAGATACTTGGAGCAAAAAGGCACCAGCAGGCATGAGCTGGGAAGGGAAAAATTTGTAGAAGAGGTATGGAAATGGAAACAGCAATATGGTGACCGCATTATATACCAGCTAAAAAGGCTGGGATGTTCCTGTGACTGGCCCCGGCAGAGATTTACCATGGACGATGAATATGTAAAGGCGGTTACCAAAGAATTTAACACCTTATATAAGGATAACCTTATATACCGGGGCAATTACATGGTTAACTGGTGCCCCCGGTGTGCTACTGCTGTTTCTGATATTGAAGTGGATCATGTGCAGAAAGACGGTTACCTGTGGGATATAAAATATCCTCTGGCTGACAGCCAGGGACAGCCTGTAGACGATAAGTTTATAGTGGTTTCAACCACCAGGCCGGAAACCATGCTGGGAGATACTGCAGTGGCTGTACATCCTGAGGATGATAGGTATAAGCAGTATGTGGGCCAGAAGGTTTACCTCCCCCTTACCGGAAGGGTCATTCCTATTATAGCCGATGAGTTTGTAGATCCCCAGTTTGGTACCGGAGCGGTAAAGGTTACTCCCGCCCATGACCCCAATGATTTTGAAATGGGTAACCGGCATGGGCTGGAAAAAATCAACATAATGAATGCAGATGCTACCATTAATGAAAACGGCGCCCCTTACAGCGGTATGGACAGGTTTAAGGCCAGGGAAGCTATTTTAGGCGATCTGTCCAGGCAAGGTTTTCTGCTGCAAAAGAGGGATCACCTGTCCAGTGTGGGCAAGTGTTCGCGATGCGATACGGTAATAGAGCCCCGGATATCCATGCAGTGGTTTGTATCCATGAAAAAACTGGCGGCGCCGGCTATAGAAGCAGTAAGGGAAGGCAGAATAAAAATTATTCCCAAGAAATGGGAAAAAATTTATTTTAACTGGATGGAAAATATAAGGGACTGGTGCATTTCCAGGCAATTATGGTGGGGACATCGTATTCCAGTATGGTACTGCAGGCAGTGTGGGCAGATGATAGTGGCAGAGGAAGAACCACGGCAGTGTACCCAGTGCGGCAGCAGCGATTTATACCAGGACGAAGATGTACTGGACACCTGGTTCAGTTCATGCCTGTGGCCTTTTACTTCTGCTGGCTGGCCCCAGGATACCCCTGAGCTTAAATATTTTTTTCCTACAAATGTACTTATCACCGGCCATGACATAATATTTTTCTGGGTAGCCAGAATGATCATGATGAGCCTGTACTTTATGAAGGACGTGCCTTTCAGGCAGGTATTTATAAATCCCTTGGTCAATGATGAATCAGGCCAGAAAATGAGCAAGTCCAAAGGCAATGTGGTAGATCCCATGGATATTATTGGAGAGCAGGGAGCGGATGTATTGAGGTTTACCCTGTGCTCGCTAACTACTCCTGGTAAAAATCTACTATTGGGAAATGATAAGATAGAGGGAACCAAGAACTTTGCCAATAAGCTCTGGAATGCCTCCAAGTTTGTGCTTTCCAATATTGATGAAAATACGGCAGATAAAGATTTCTCCCAGCTTAGTTTAAACCTTTGGGACCAATGGATCTTAACCCGGCTGAATAAGACCATAAAAGGGGTCAACAAATATCTGGACCGTTATAATTTTTCTTTTGCCAGCAGGTTATTATACCACTTTTTCTGGAGCGATTACTGTGACTGGTATATAGAAGCCAGCAAGGTCCGTATTTACCATTCCCAGGATGAATCCGATAAGGATACTGCTTTGTACCTGTTATGGTATATTCTGGAAAGATACTTAAGGCTTCTTCATCCTTTCATGCCCCATATTACCGAGAATATCTGGCAGAGCATCCCTCATCAGGGTGAAAGCATAATGGTCCAGGGTTATCCGGAGGAAGATGGCCATTTATTTCTAGAGGCAGAGTCCTCAGCGAATATGCTGTTTGGGGTAATCAGCGCCATAAGGAAGGTCCGTTCGGAACTAAAGATCAGTCCAGCTGTAAAAATTAAGGTAAATTTAAATGGCGGTGACAGGAAGTTCTTTGAGGACAATCAAGAATACATAAAAAGCCTGGCCAAGGTGTCAGACCTGGGTTTTGAAGCTGTACAAGAGCAAAGAGGCTTTATAAAGACTACTTACAGGAAGGTAGATATTTACATATATATACTGGATGTAGTAGACATAGACCTGGAAATTAAGAGGCTGCAGGAGGAATTTAGGAAAGTAGAGGTACTGGCTGAAAAGAGCAGCAAAAAGATGACTAACCCCCAGTTTCTAAATAAGGCGCCTGCGGAAATAGTCCAGAAGGAAAAGGATAAGCTGGACCGGTTTAAAGGGGAGCTTACCCTATTGTCAGAGCAGCTGGCCAAAATGAAAAATATTAAAAGGTAGATTAAATTGGATTTTGGGTTTGCGGTCCGATACCTTGACCAATGTCTGGTGTTTGGCATAAAACCCAGCTTGGTAAGGATTGAGAAAATTCTGAAGCTTATGGGTAATCCCCATAATGATACTGATTTTATCCATATCGTGGGCACCAACGGCAAGACTTCTACTACCAGGATGGCTGCAGCCATATTGCAGGGGCAGGGCAAAAGATGCGGGTATCATATTTCCCCCCACATACACAGTTATACTGAAAGATTCGGTTATCAGGGCCGGGAGGTTACCAAAGAAGAGTTTGCCGGGCTGTTTAACCTGGTTTATCCTTATGTGCAGGAAGTAAATAACCTGGATATGGATGGCCCTATGACCCAGTTTGAGATAATTACCGCTATGGGTTTTTTGATGGCCAGGCAGATGGAGCTGGAAGTTATGGTGCTGGAAGCGGGGATGGGCGGCCGCTGGGATGCTACTAACTCAGTGGGGTCAGTGGTGGTGGGCTTAACCGGGGTAAGCCTGGAGCATACCCAGATATTGGGCCGTACTGTAGAAGAAATAGCTACTGAAAAGGTACAAGTAATCAAAAAGGGAGCCAGGGTAGCCACCATCTCAGAAGGAGCTGAAGTACGGAGGGTATTGGAAGAAAGGACAGTTTCCCAGAAAGCCCAGCTGTATGCCATTGGGGATGATTTTTGCTTTGAAGCTTGCCAGGATAAGCAATTTGGAGGCTGGCTGGTTAATATGAAGGGAATAAAAGGGGCCTATGACCAGGTAAGGCTGCCCTTAAGGGGAGAATACCAGGTAAAAAACATGGCTTTGGCAGTAGCGGTTTCAGAGCTTTACCTGGGTGGTAGGCTGGATGCAGCCAAACTGAAACATTCACTGGCCGCCATAAAGGTTAAGGGGCGTTTTGAGATAATCAGGAAAAACCCTACGGTAATAGCAGATGCTTCCCATAACCCTGAGGGCATTGGATGGTTTTGCCGGAATTTGACTGAGTATTATCCCCGGAATAAAAAAATTATTATTTTTGCGGTATTAAAAGATAAGGATTACGGTAAAATGGCAGAACAAATTATAGGGGTGGCGGATACCTTAATCCTTACCAGCAGCCAAAATGAAAGAAGCCTGGATATCGATTTACTGGAGCACACCGTATTATCGCTGATAAAATCCAAAAACAGGCCGCTGGAGGTATACAAGATAGACAATATAGCAAATTCCCTAAATTTTGCTTTAAAAATTTCTTGCTTAGGTGCTATTATATGCATTACGGGCTCAATTACTAATTTGGAGCATATATAATAATGAATTTAAAATTCTTTTTCTGGGAGGATTTATGGACTTGTTTGAATATCTCAACAATATAATTGCTTTTTTCAAGCTTCCCATTTGGGGTTACCTTATACGGGGAATCCTATTTATTGTAATCATAGTATGGCTGGCTTTTGTGTATTGGACCTACAGGGATGCCAAGCTCAGAAATACCAGCGCCATATTTTGGGCAGTGATCGTATTCCTGTTCAATTACCTGGGATTGATAATTTATTTAATCCTGAGGCCGCCTGAGTATATCGATGATGTATTGGAAAGGGAATTGGAAATAAGGAGAATGGATAAATTGTTGAGTGCCGAGGTGCAGAAATGTCCGGCCTGCGGCAAACAGGTCAAAGATGATTACCTTATCTGTCCCTATTGCCGAAAGAAGCTTAAGAATTCATGCATAAACTGTGGCAAGCCTCTGGAACTGGACTGGAAGGTATGCCCTTACTGTAAAATATCACAATAATTTGGAGGAATAGATGTCGGATTGCGGTAATTGCAAATTTGGTTGTGGGGCGAACCAAATAAAAGAAGAAAAAACCCTAATCATTATTAAACCTGATGCTGTGGAAAAGAAACTGGTAGGGGAGATAATATCCCGTTTTGAAAGGGAGGGTTTTACTATTGAAAGCCTAAAAATGATTGCAGTGGATAGGGAGCTGGCTTGTACCCATTATTGTGAACATGATGGCAAGCCATATTTTGACAAGTTAATTGATTATATTACCTCTGGCCATTGTGTGGCCATGGTGCTAAGCAGGATAGATGCCATTGCCAAAGCCAGGCAGCTTATGGGCTGTACTGATTCCAAGAAAGCAGAAAAGGGCACTATAAGGGGAGATTACGGGGAGGATGTAACTATAAATGTGGTTCATGGTTCTGATTCTTCGCAAAGCGCGGAAAGAGAGATACATTTATTTTTCCATTGATTTTTAAAATTTAAAATATACGGGGATACAGGTTTATGAGAAAAAGAAGCGGAAAGATAGTTTTTTTAATTGTACTTGCAGGCGGGGTAATAGGGGCTATACTGGGTCATGTATTGGCAGACACCATCCCTATTTTGGATAAAGGGTTAAAGGTGGGTACTGATGCCCTCAGCCTAAATTTATACCTTATTGACGTTAGTTTCAGCATACATGTTAATATAACTTTAGGAGCTATAATAGGTATTTTACTGGCCTTTTTACTGGCAGATGTGGGAAGAAGAAAATAACAAATTAATACTTGCTTCTGCGTCCCCCCGAAGAAAAGCAATTCTGGAGCTAATGGGATTAAAGTTTGCTATAATAAAACCTAAAGGTTTACAGGAGAATAGCAAAGGCAATCCCTACCAGGCAGTTGAGGCCAATAGTGAGGCTAAG
Organism: Actinomycetota bacterium; assembly: GCA_028698215.1. Taxonomy (NCBI): domain Bacteria; kingdom Bacillati; phylum Actinomycetota; species Actinomycetota bacterium. The sequence continues at coordinate 12,216 of JAQVDY010000009.1, forward strand.
GCTGTCTGGGCGGCAGAGCATATAAAGTCTGGGACTGGCTTGTTTTGCGGCTTTGACACTATTGTTTATTTTAATAATAAGGTCTGGGGGAAGCCTTCCAGCCGCAGGGAGGCATTTGAGTTATTAACACAGATGAGCGGACGCAGGCACGAAGTAGTGACTGGAGTTTGTATCCTGGATAAAGCCAGCGGACACCGGCTGACCGGACATGAAATAACTGCAGTGGAGTTCAGGGAGCTGGAAGAACCAGAGATAGGCAGCTATCTAAAATCAGGGCAGGTATTAGATAAGGCAGGGGCATACAATATTGGAGGCCGGGGAGCCCTGCTGGTAAAAAGGATAGAGGGATGTTTCTATAATGTGATGGGGCTTCCGGTAGCCAGGTTTATAGAAATGTTAAAAGATATGAATTATAAAATTTTAGGTGAAAGATAGGAGTTTTTAATGTTTGAATTCTTTCTAAATGTTATAGGTAAGGATATGGGAATTGATTTGGGTACGGCCAATACCCTGGTATATGTAAAAGGGAAGGGAGTAGTATTGGATGAGCCCTCCATAGTGGCTATAGACAAGAATAATTCCCGTATACTGGCAGTAGGCAAAGAAGCAAAAAGAATGGTAGGAAGAACCCCCAGCCATATAGTAGCTATAAGGCCTTTAAAAGATGGAGTAATTGCTGATTTTGAGACTACTGAAAAAATGCTTAGGTATTTTATACAGAGAGTACATAAAAATATCGGTATTGCCAGGCCCAGAATTGTAATATGCGTTCCTTCAGGTATTACCCCGGTTGAAAAAAAGGCGGTAGTGGAAGCTACCGAGCAGGCAGGGGCCAGGGCAGCTTATATCATAGAGGAGCCCTTGGCAGCGGCCATAGGGGCAGGCCTGCCTATTGATGAGCCTACTGGAAGCATGGTAGTGGATATTGGAGGAGGAACTTCTGAGGTAGCGGTAATATCTTTGGGCGGCATAGTAGTAAGCCAGTCCCTGAGGATCGGAGGAGATGAACTGGATGAAGATATTACTTATTACCTTAAAAAAGAACATAACCTGCTGTTGGGAGAAAGGTCAGCAGAGAGGCTAAAGATTGAAATAGGCTCTGCTTTTCCTTTGGAAAATGAAGAAAAGATGGAAGTAAACGGCAGGGATTTGGTAACCGGTTTACCCAAGACCATCATAATTACCAGCCAGCAGGTTAGGAAAGCTTTGGAAAAAGCAGTTAACGATATTATAAATGCGGTTATAGAAGTATTGGACAGCACTCCCCCAGAGCTTTCTTCCGATATCATGAAAAGAGGCATCGTTCTTACCGGCGGAGGCTCTATGCTCAAGGGTTTGACCGAAAGGATCAGCAGGGAGACCCATTGCCCTGTATACCAGGCTGAAAATCCCCTGGCTTCAGTAGCTATTGGTGCCGGTAAATGTGTTGAGGATTTTTCCAGGCTAAAGCAGTACCTTAAGTATTCAAAACAATAAACTTGGTGCCATGATTAATGGGTTTTTTTAATAAAAGATTTAGAAATATTATTGTCCTGGGTATAATAATAGTTCTGTGCGTGATAGTGGCTACTGCTTCTTTTAAGGATTATGCCTTTATTAATTCCGCCAAAATTAAAGTTACTGATTTTTTTAGCCCCATTCAGGAAAAAACATTTAATTTCTTTTTACCGGTAGCCCAATTCCTGGGAGGAGTCAGGGATTATATTAATTTAAGGGATAAATACCTGGCCCTGCAGGCCGAAAACCAGCAGCTTAGAAATGGCTATACCCAAAATATTAACTTAAGGATAGAAAATAATGCCTTGCGCTCTATTTTGGGTATAGAGGCGAGAGAGGACCTGGATCTGCAGGCAGGCAGGGTAATTGGTTATTACCAGAGTAAATGGCAGTCAGAGGTATTGCTGAATATTGGTAGGCAGCAGGGCGTACAAGAAGGCATGGCGGTTATTAATGACGGAGGCCTTATTGGCAGAGTGGTGCTTGCGGGGGACAGAAGCTGCCGGGTTAGGCTCATCAATGATCCCAACAGCAGCATAGGGGCCCGCATACTCACTTCCAGGAGCCTGGGGGTGGTGGAGGGCAGCGCTGATAAAACCATGGAGCTTAACTATATCCCCAAAGAGGAGTTTGTCTATAGTGGAGATATAGTAATAACTGCTGGAGCCAGCCCAGATTTTCCTGCGGAGCTCCTTATTGGAAGAATAAGCCAGGTTACCACCCAGCAAAACGATGCTTACCTGCATATAACCATAGAGCCTTATGCCAATTTAAAAAGCCTGGAATATGTAATGGTAATTAAAGGTGGGAAATAAGCATGAAAGCAGCAACCAAGATCCTTCACCTGGTTATGGTGGCCATGGCCTTGCTGGTTCAGCTGGCTTTTGCAGAATACCTTAAGCTGTATTCTATAAATATGGATCTGGTAATGATTTGCATTATCAGTGTAGCTATTGTGGATGGATATTATTATGGCATAATATATGGCTTTATATTGGGGCTATTGCTAGATTTTATGACAGGAAATATTATAGGAATATATGCTTTAATATATGCCCTTAACGCTTTTATAGCAGCCAGGCTGGTGGAAATGGGTATTAAGAGAAGATTCCCGGTGCTGATATTGATAGTCTTTTTTATAACTGAGATAAACCTGATAATGGAAGCCTTGATCCATTATCTGTTCAATTATGGATTGGACCTGGCTCAATTGGGAAAGGAAATGCTTATAAAGCCATTATACAGCATAGTGCTGTTGTTATTGATTTTTCCCTTGTTTAATTTGGGACAAAATAAGAGGTGGATTTTTGGATTCAAGAGTAAAGAAGAGGCTTAAGGTTGCAGTATACCTAGCGGCAGCGGTTACCGTAGTGCTGGTGTTAAGATTATATTACCTGCAGGTTATGAGCGGGGAAGTTCTGGCCCAGGAAGCCCAGCAGAATATAGTAAGATCACAGACTGTGGCTGCTCCCCGGGGCAATATTTATGACCGTAACGGGGAACTGCTGGTAAAAAGCGTGCCGGTGCAGGCTGTGGCAGTAGAACCCAGGGCTGCCCTAAACAGTGAATTCACCTTGGAGTTTTTAAGTACTAACTTGGGAATTGATTACCAGGATTTGGAGGATAAACTAAAAGGAACCAATATCTCTTACCTGGAAAGAGTTTTATTGGCCCAGGATATCGATAAGGAAACCCTGATTGTGTTTAAGGAAAACCTGGAGGATCTGTCCGGGGTAGAAATTATAGATATATTTGAAAGGGAATACAGTTATGGATACCTGGCTTCCCATATACTGGGCTATACCGGAGAAATCGATGAAGAAAAATTAACTTCAGACCAGTATGAAAGCAGCTATGAAGGGGGCGACCAGATAGGTATTAGCGGTATCGAACAATATTATGAGCAAATCCTTAAAGGGCTCAAGGGAAAAGTTACCTATGAGGTTGACCCTTTGGGAAGGCCGGTCAGTACTATAGAAAAAGTTGATTATATTCCCGGAAACGATATTTATCTCACCCTGGATATCGAGCTTCAGGGTAAAGTGGAGGAGTTTCTGCATAAGGCCATTGATGAGATAAGGCAGAAAGAAGTGGAAGCTGGTTCTGAAGAGCTGTTTAAAGTAACCGGAGGGGCAGCGGTGGTGCTGGAAGCGGATACGGGGGAGGTATTGGCAATGGCCAGCTACCCCACCTATAACCCTGAGGTGTTTATAGGGGGCATATCCAGTAAGGATTGGGCTTTTCTTAATGACCCTGTGAAGGATTACCCCTTAAATAACAGGGCGGTCATGACCTATCCTCCGGGTTCGGTATTCAAGATCGTTACTGCTTATGCCGGTTTATCGGAAGAAGTAATAAATGAAAACAGCAGGGTCAGCTGCAGCGGGACCTGGTATGGCCTGGGCAGAAGTTTTCCTAAGCTTTGCTGGAGAAGGGGAGGACATGGGAGCCTTAATATTTTAGGGGGTATTAAGAATTCCTGTGACAGTTATTTTTATGAAGTGGGCTTAAGGCTGTTTTCCAAATTGGATAATCAGGAAGAATTGCTGCAGCAATATTCCAGGTTATTTGGTTTTGGGAAAAAGACAGGTATAGACCTGCCTTATGAGGATCCGGGAATAGTACCGGACAGGGCTTGGAAAAAAGAGTATTTTAAGAACCAGGTGGAAAAATCAGTATGGTACCCGGGAGATACGGTTAATATGTCCATAGGCCAGGGTGACCTGCTGGTATCACCTCTGCAGATAGCACAGTCTTATATGATTTTGGCCAACCGGGGCAATTATGAGCAGGTACACCTGCTAAAGGATATCAGGGATTATACCGGTGAAGCTTTCCTGCCCATAGAAGTAGGGCAGCATAATGAGCTCAACCTCAACCAGGAATATGTAGATATTATTGAGCAAGGTTTGGGCCTGGTAGTAAGTGAAGGTACTTCTGCCTCCAGGTTTATAGGTTTTCCCTTAAGCGAAATTCCTATTGCCGGTAAAACTGGTACTGCCGAATTTGCCGGCAGGCAGGATTTTGCCTGGTTTGCCAGCTATGCCCCTATGGATGACCCTCAATATGTGGTAGTAGCCATGCTGGAGGAAGCCGGAGGAGGCTCCACCGCGGTTGCTCCCCTGGTAAGAGAAATTTATAGTTATCTATTTAACCTGGATTAAGCCATGATTGAATTTAGCACAAAAGAATTGAATAAGATGGATGGCAAGAGGACTTTAAGGTTTGATATTGTCCTGTTTTTAGTAGTGATAGCTTTATCCTGCTTTGGGCTGTTGATTATATATTCTGCCACCAGGTACAGCCTTCCCAATGGCATAACTGATCCTGCCTACTATTTAAAAAACCAGGGTTACCTGCTGGCTGCCGGTTTTGTGATTTTCTGGATTTTACAGCTAATTAACTACCGGAAATACAGGACCTGGTGGTGGGTCATTTTTTTGGTCAATATAGGCATGCTGGTATCTGTTTTAGTTTTTGGCTATGAAGTGCACGGCTCTAAGAGTTGGATAGATCTTGGATTTTCATCAATCCAGCCTTCAGAGATATCAAAAGTTTTGATGGTAATTACGGTGGCAGCTGTCTTTTCCAGGAGAAAGACGGAAAAAGATAATCGTATAGGTTTTAAAAAAGTTATATTGTCTCTGGTAGTGGCCATGACCAGTATCGTACTGGTGCTGCTGCAGCATGATTTTGGTACTGCTTTAATCTTTTTTCTGGTCTATGCCGGTATGTTGTTTATATCAGGAGCCAACCTGCTGTATCTGGTAGGTCTGTTAGGATTGGGAGGGGGAGCGGTGTTTGCAGCCATAAACAGGGGCATTATAAAGCAGTACCAGCTGGACCGCATACTGGTGTTTGTAAAACCGGATATCCATACCAGCGGGGTGGGATACAATCTTTACCAATCCAAACTGGCCATTGGTTCAGGAGAGATTTGGGGCAAGGGGCTCTTTTTGGGCAAGCAAACCAATTTAAGCTATGTCCCTGAGCACCAGACCGACTTTATATTTTCAGTAATTGGAGAAGAGGTGGGTTTTATAGGGGGCTTTTTAGTAATAGCGGCCCTGGGGCTGGTAATATGGAGATGCCTGGTAATAGCCCAGCGTTCTACCGATCATTTTGGCCGCCTTATCGCTTCGGGCATGGCCTTTGTTTTGCTGACCCAGGTATTGATAAATATAGGTATGACCATGGGTATTATGCCTATTATTGGCATACCTTTGCCTTTCTTAAGTTATGGAGGCAGCAGCCTGGTCAGCCTGTTTATAGGAATAGCACTGGTTGAGAATGTTTATATGAACAGGGAGCTTAGAAAATATCATCAGATAGCATATGAAGAATTTGAATAAAAATGGATAGATTAAAACCGGAACAAATGCAGCTTCTGCTGGAAGGGATTCAAAAACCAGGCAGGTATATTGGTGGAGAAATAGGCTGTAAAAGCAAGTCCTGGGAGCAGATTAAGTCTAATCCCCGGATGGTAATGGCCGCTTTGGCTTTTCCTGATGTTTATGAAATCGGTATGCCTAACCTGGGTATCCATATCCTGTATCAAATCATTAACAGCCAGCCTGGTTTTAATGCAGAAAGGGTTTTTGCCCCCTGGCTGGATTTTGAGCAAAATTTAAGGCAGGCAGGGCTTAAGCTTTTTTCTTTGGAAAACAGAATATTTTTAAACGGTTTTGACCTGATAGGTTTTAGCCTGGCCCATGAGCTGCTGTATACCAATATGCTTAATATGATAGATCTTTCCGGGCTTAAGTTAAGGTCAGGACACAGGCCAGAACAGTTTCCCCTGATATGCGCTGGAGGCCCTGCTGCAGTCAATCCCCAGCCGGTTTCCCCTTTCCTTGATTTTTTATTTGTAGGGGAAGCAGAGGAGGCCATAATTGAAATAATGGAGAGGGTTAAAAGCTATAAGGGCAAAAACCAGGCAAAAAGTGCCTGGCTGAAGGACCTGTCTAAGGTAGAAGGGGTTTATGTGCCTTCAAACTATAAGGTCTATTATCACCCCTGGGGCCAGATTAAGCAGATTGAACCCCAAACCAGGGTTAAGAGAAGGGTGGTTTCGGATTTAGACCAGCATCCCCTGCTAACTGATCCGGTTATTCCCCATATTAAAGTGGTGCATGACCGTTTTGCGGTGGAAATTATGAGGGGCTGCAGCAGGGGCTGCAGGTTTTGCCAGGCAGGCATTATTTATCGTCCGGTTAGGTCCCGGGATGCCAAAACCCTGGCCCGGGAAACTATAAAGGGCTTAAAATCCACCGGTTATGACCAGGTTTCACTGCTGTCTTTGTCCAGTTCTGATTACAGGGACATGGAAAATTTGCTGCTGCCCCTTAGCCAGTATGCCCAAAACCGCAGGGTTTCTATTTCCCTTCCTTCTTTGAGGATGGACAGTTTTGGAATTAAACTGGCAGAGCTGATAAGCGAAGGTAAAAAAACCGGGCTAACTTTTGCCCCTGAAGCCGGCAGCCAGAGAATGAGAGATATTATTGGCAAAAATATTACGGAAACAGAGCTGATGGCTGCCGCTGAACTGGCTTTCAGCAAAGGCTGGGACAGGATAAAACTCTACTTTATGCTGGGGTTTCCCCAGGAAAGCCTGGAGGACTTAAGGGCTATCGGCTCCCTTATCCACAGATTACTGGATACAGGAAAAAGGATTCTGGGCCCCCGGAAGTACAGGAGGCTTAATTTAAATGTTTCAGTCAATGCCTTAATACCCAAACCTTTTACGCCTTTTCAATGGGCAGGCCAGGACCAGCCTGAAACCTTGGAGTACAAGATGTCCTTGATTTCCCGCCAGGTACGCTCCAAGATGGTAAAACTCAGTTGGACTGATTTTAACAAGAGCAAGCTGGAGGCGGTAATGTCCAGGGGGGATACCAGGGTATCTGCGGCCATAGAGGAGGCTTGGCGCCAAGGGGCCAGGTTTGACAATTGGACTGACCTTTTTGACTATGGGCTCTGGGAACAGGCTTTCCGCCAGGTACAGGTAGATATGGATTTTTATTCCTCCCGGCATTACGGCCTGCAGGAGATACTGCCCTGGAGCGTAATAGACATTGGAGTGCCCCGCCGGTTCCTGCTGGCCCAATACCAAAAAGCAAAAAATTATGGAAAAAACACAGATCAGGTTTAAATTTAAAAAAATCGAGGATTACCGGTACCTTTCCCACCTGGATATGGTCCGCTTTATCATAAGGGGCCTAGGGAGGGCAGGAATGGATTTGGAGTACAGCCAGGGTTTTAACCCCAAACCCAAAATAAGTTTCAGCCATCCTACGCCCCTGGGAGTAGAAAGCTGGGCAGAATACGGTGATGTAAACCTGGCTATGCCTTTGGCTGCAGGCGAATTTAAGTCCAGGCTTAATGCTAAGCTAAATTCCCAGCTGATGGTTACCGAAGCCAAGCCTATTGCCCATAAGGTAAAAAGCCTGATGGCAGACATAGGCATAGTGCAATACCGGTTTAGTTTGCAGGGCCTAAAAGATTTGGCCAGCACGGGAGACAGCCTTAAACAGGATATCATGGGGGCTGAAGACATAAAGTCGTCTTTATACCGGCTAAAGATAGAGCAGGGAGAAGATAATTTTTACCTATTAAATTTGTATGGGTATGTTAAAATCTTTAAAAAGAAAAATAATGCAATATTTAAATATAATTATTTTTATGATTATTTTATAGGTATTGCTGAAAAATATAATGTAAATATTCATTCTATAGTAAAACAGGAGATGTATATTGAACAAGAGGGGGCACTTCTGTTGCCTATGGACATAATTTAAGTAAGGAGCTTGTTAAGAAATTGAAGAAAGAAATGCTTGTTAGTTCTGATAAGAACGAGACCAGGGTTGCTATCCTGGAGTCAAGCCGGGTAGTCCAGCTTTATTTTGACCGTAAAATAAAGAAATCACTGGTGGGAAATATTTATATGGGCAAGGTAAAAAATGTCCTTCCCAGCCTGGATGCTGCTTTTGTGGATATTGGAGTGGACCGTAATGCCTTCCTGTATGTCAATGAAGTGGATTTTGACTTGGATTTTGATGATAAGGAAGTGAAGCCTAAAAAAATCCAGCATGTGCTGAAACCCAACCAGAATATTATGGTACAGGTTACCAAGGACCCTATGAAGAGCAAAGGTGCCCGGTTAACTACCTATGTATCCCTGCCGGGCAGATACCTGGTACTGGCCCCCTTTAATGATGGGGTGGGAGTATCCAGGAAACTGCCTGGTGAAGAAAGGGACCGGTTAAGGGCCATAGCTGCTGAAATCAGGCCCAAGGATTTTGGCTTGATAGTAAGGACTGCGGCCCGGGATGCTACCAATTATCAGTTAAAGAAGGACTTAAAACAGTTATTAAAGATGTGGAAGAGTATAGAGCGAAGGGCGGCCAGGGCCAATAAACCGACCCTTCTGTCTGAAGAGCAGTTTATAGTCATTAAGCTGCTAAGGGATATTTTCAGTGATGAATTTACTGCTATTTATGTGGACAGCAAGGTAGTAAAAAGAGAAATTCAGCGCTATATCAAAAGTATAGGCTCCAAATTTAGCGATATCATTGTCCATCAAGGCTCAGATGAATTATTCGAAACCTTTAATGTAAATGAAGTAATTGAAAGTGCCTTGGAAAGGAAAGTGTGGCTTAAATCTGGCGGCTTTATAGTGATTGATTACGGGGAAGGCCTTACTTCCATTGATGTAAATACCGGAAAGTATACTTCAGGGAAAAATTCCAACCAGACCATACTGAGAACCAACCTGGAGGCTGCCGAGGCTATTACCAGCCAGCTAAGGTTGAGGGATATAGGGGGCCTTATTGTTATAGATTTTATAGATATGTCCAATGAGAGGGATAAAAGAAAAGTATTGAACAAGTTTAACCAGTGCCTGGAAAACGACCGTACTAAAAATGAGGTATTAAATTTTTCCAAATTTGGCCTGATAGAAATGACCAGGAAAAATGTATCTGATGGAATTCTGGGCACATTATGCAAAGTTTGTCCCCGTTGCCAGGGCATGGGTTATGTTAAAAGTGAAGAGACTTTAAGGCTGGAGATAGAAAGGAAAATCAGGAAGTTGGCTAAAGCCAGCAAGGAAAAGGCTTTTCTGGTGAGGCTGAATTCTACCATCGCTGCCCTTATTATTGGACAGGGAGGGAAAAACTTAAAGAATCTGGAGAATATCACCAAGAAATATATTGCGGTCACCGGCGACGATAATTTACCCTTGGATGCTTTCATAGTAGAAGAGGAAGGATCGGTGGACTATATACAGAAAGTGGCTAAGCCGTTTGGTATAGGGGATAGGCTGGACCTGGTAGTAGAGGAGCCTTATCTGCATAACAAGAATGATGCCTTATCCAGGGTAGAAGGATATGTAGTCCAGATTTTGGATGGGCAAAAGCATATGGGCCAAAAAGTCAGGGTAGAGATCAAGTCCATATCCAAAACCAGTGCGGTAGCGGTAATAATAGGGTAGATAAATACCTTGCTTAAAACGGATATAATATATATAATCTAATTCGCTTAAAAATTTAAGGCAAAGAAGCCTTTTATATAATGCAAAGAAGCATCTTTTGCTGAACCAATTTGGTTCAAGTGAGGGATGCTTTTTTTATTTTTTAGGGATTATTTTTTTAAAGGAGTAGTTATGCTGAAAACAGAAAAAAATGTGTGGACCATGACCCAGGAAAGAATTGACCAGATTATGGAATTGCTGAACTTAAAGCAGGGCATCAGAAAATATTTAAGGGAGCCCAGAAGGGTTATAGAAGTTTCAGTTAAGGTGCCCATGGATGATGGAGAGATTGATGTATTTAGGGGTTACAGGGTACAGCATAACTCCGACCGGGGTCCGACTAAGGGGGGATTGAGGTTCAGCCCGACAGTTACCCTGGATGACGTGAAAGCCCTGGCCATGCTGATGACTTTAAAGACAGCAGTAGTGGATGTGCCGTTTGGAGGAGCCAAAGGTGGGGTTACAGTTAATCCCAAACAGCTTTCCCAGAGGGAACTGGAAGCTTTGTCCAGGCAGTTTATATTGGAATTATCACCAAACATAGGGGTGGATACCGATATACCTGCCCCGGATGTAGGCACTAACCCCCAGATCATGGCCTGGATGGCTGATGCCTACAGCATACAGCAAGGCCACTTTGTGCCTGGTATTGTGACTGGGAAGCCTTTGGAGCTGGGAGGTTCACAGGTAAGGGATGAAGCTACTTCTGCCGGGGTTGTATTTACCATTCTTTCAGCTTTAAACCAGCTGGGTATGGAAAATGGGGGGCTGACTGTAGCTATACAGGGTTATGGTAATGCAGGCTATCATTGCGCCCGGATATTAGGGGACCTGGGCTTTAAAATTATTGCTGTAAGCGATTCTGGAGGGGCTATCTATAATCCTGATGGCCTGGACCCCCAGGAAGTACTGTCCCATAAGAATATAAACCGTACTGTTTGCGATTATGCCCACTGCGAACCGATAGATGCCGGACAGCTTCTGGAGCTGGATTGCGATATCCTTATCCCTGCAGCTTTGGAAAACCAGATAGATGAGCACAATGCTGCTAATATTAAAGCTAAAATTATTGCAGAGGCTGCTAATGCCCCTGTGACTCCTGAAGCGGATAAGATCCTCCATCAAAACGATATTCTAATCATTCCCGATATGCTCTGTAATGCGGGGGGAGTAACCGTATCATATTTTGAATGGGTACAGAACTGCCAGTCCTATTACTGGACCTACCGGGAAGTCAATGCCCGGCTTAAAAGCGTAATGGAGAATGCCTTCAACCAGGTGTATCAATTGGCCCAGGACCGTAAGGTGGACATGAGGACTGCGGCCGGCATGCTGGCAGTAAAAAGAGTGGCAGATGCAGTAAGCCTTAAAACTACCCGCTCCCAGTGCTATATGTAAATTAAATCTGGCGGGGCCCCGGCAGCTTTTTCTGCCGGGGCTTTTATTTTATAATAAGGGAAAGGTAAATTTGGAGAAAGGCTTAAATGAATATTGTTTTTTTGGATTCTGATACAATTTCCCTTAAGGGGGATGTAGACTTCTCACCCCTTAGCAGGAGGGGCAATTTCATATGCGGTCACCTAACTGCCAAAGACAACCCGGTGGACTTAGCCCGGGGAGCGGAGGTAGTGGTCACCAATAAAATAGTTTTAGATAAAAAAGCTATAAGCCAGCTGCCTGAACTAAAGCTGATATGCGTTATTGCCACCGGCTTTAATAATGTGGATGTTAAGGCAGCCGGAGCCAGTAAAAAATATGTAAGCAATGTGCCCGGTTATGCCCAGTATTCAGTAAGCCAGCATACTTTTGCCCTTATCCTTAATTTATTTACCAGCTGCCACCGGTACCTAAGGGATGTAGAGGAAGGGTTATGGTCAAAATCCAATACCTTTAACCTGCTAAACTATCCCGGCCTGGAACTTTATAAAAAGACCCTGGGTATTATAGGGTTTGGAGCCATAGGCAGGGCGGTAGCAGACCTAGCCCTGGCTTTTGGCATGGATGTTTTGGTTTACAGCCGTAGTTTTGTGCCAGGTAAAGGTATAAACAGTACAGATCTGGAAACCTTGCTTAAAGAGTCTGATGTAGTATCCATACATTGTCCCTTAACCCAGGAAACTACCAACCTTATTTCTGCCCGGGAACTAAAATTGATGAAGAATTCATCTATACTTATCAATACAGCCAGGGGAGGTATAGTAAATGAAGCAGATTTAGCCCGGGCCTTAAAAGAAGGACAAATAGCAGGGGCAGGGCTTGATGTTTTGAGCCAGGAGCCGCCTAACCAGGACAATCCCCTTCTGGCTCCAGGCCTTAATGCGATAATTACTCCCCATTGCGCCTGGTCTACCCGGGAAGCCAGACAGAGGCTGGTAGATATAACTGGAGAAAATATACTGGCCTATCAGCAAGGCAAACCCATAAACTTGGTATCCTAACCACTATTTCCTAATTTATAATCTAAACCATCAATCCTGGGCGGAGCACGCCTAAAAAATTAATTTATCTATTTACATAAATACATAAATATATTATTATGTAAATAATTAAAAGGATAAATTAATGAAAAGCAGAGCAGCCTTAATAATTAAACAAAGAATCTGGGGAATCCTGTTTATAGGAATAGCCCTGGTTATGGGATTATTGATTTTCTGGTACATCAATAACCTTAAACTAAAAATCCCGTCGGGGGATGAGGCCAAGCAGGTGGTAATTGCCAGCTGCGACCTGTCTGCAGGACAAACCATAGAGCAGGATATGGTCCAGCTTCAAGATATTCCCCCCATAATCTATAGCGAAAGGGCAATTGTTGATATCCAGGAAGCAATTGGCAGGGAATGCCTGCATGATTTAAGGCAGGGAGAAATAATTTATGCTGAACATATCTGGGGTTCAGCTGAGGGAGATAACAGCAGCTATTGTTCCTACATCCCCCCTTCTAAAAGGCTTATAACTGTACCTGTAAGCTACTGGGGACCGGCTGAACTTCTAAGGCCGGGGGAGAGGGTGGATATTGTCTCTGTATATCATCAGCCTGACCATCAGGAGATGTTTTGCCAGACCATTGTATCCTATCAGGAAATGGTAATGGTGGACCCCGGCAGCCAGGATGATTCTGGCCAGGATTTATGGCCGGAAAAAATAACCGGCGGTTATGGGAATCATTCTGTGTTTACAGTTTCTTTTTATGCTTCCCCCCAGCAGGTGGAAGACTTGTTTTTAGCCATGGAGAGGGGCACCCTGAATTTATCTATCTGCCCCCGGAAACTATTTAATTTTTAGAAAGGATTTTAATATGAACAGCCAGAGCATATTGGTGACCGGCGCCAAGGGAGGCTGCGGCACCAGTTTCATAGGTTACAGCCTGGCCGCTTATTATGCGGTTAAAAAGGAAGTAAATGTATTGCTGCTGGACCTGGATTATGGCTCGGCCAGCAGCAGGGTGGTCTTTGATATACAGGACAGCAAGCATAAGCACTGGGGGTACCTTAAGGGGAAGCCTGAAGATATTGATATTACTTTATTGAAGAACCTGGTTATAAATACTGAATACAGCCTTAACCTTATATTGCCGCCATTGGACATAAAAGAAGATGCAATTTTGAATTTAGGGCAGCTGCTGGCCAGCCTCAAGCAATATTTTCAAATAATAGTCATAGACATGCCATCCTGCCAGCTAAATTTGTATGGGGACCTTTGGCTGGAACAGGTAGAAAGGATAATAGCAGTATCCAGTCCCACCCTGATATCTGTAAAAAACTTAAACCACATGATTTCCAGCATACAAGAGGTAAAAGGAAATCCTGATATTGAGGTAGTGATTAACCGCTATAACCAGAAGCCCTCCTTGTCGCCTACTTTGATAAACAGCTATCTCAATTATCCCATTAATTCCTTTATACCTTATGACCGGGACATTGAGCATTTGTTTTTAAACCAGGGCCCGGCACCTATGTTTAAATACAACTTAAGGATCACCACTAGTATTATCAGCTTGGCTGATTGCTTATATGAGGAACTGGAGTATGTATAACCACCTGCTGGAAAAAATAAATTTTAAGGATTTACGGCATATAAGCGGTTTGCAAAGGCAAAAAATGATAAGGAACGCTGTTAAGGAGATATCACGGAAGGAAAAACTGATAATTACAGAAAAAGAAATTGATTTGCTGGCAGAAGAAATATACCTGGACAGTTTTGAATTCGGGCCCATAAGCTGCTTGATGTCAGACCCTGAAGTCACGGAGGTAATGATCAATGATTTTAACCAGGTGCATGTGGAAAGGAATAATGAAATTATCAAAACCGGTATTGTTTTTCGAAGCCACAGCCATTTAAAAAATATAGTAGATAAAATATTGAGCCCCCTGGGGCTAAGGGTGGATGAGAGTTTTCCCATGGTGGATGCCAGGTTAAAAGACGGTTCCCGGATAAATGTAATCATTTCCCCGGTATCAGTAAACCCCATGGTAGTTACCATAAGGAAGTTCAGGCAAAATATACTGGGGGTAGATGATTTAATAAGATTGGGAATGTTAAATCAGGATACAGCCCAATTCTTACGGAGCCAGGTAGAAAAGAAGGCAAACATTATGATCTCAGGGGGAACTTCTACCGGCAAAACCACTTTGCTTAATATTTTGTCCAACTTTATTTCTGCACAGGAAAGGATAGTAACCATCGAAGACACATTGGAGTTAAAACTCAACCTCCCCCATGTGATAAGGCTGGAATCCAAACCGGCCAACCTGGAAGCGAAAGGGGCGGTAACCATACGCCAGCTGGTTAAGAATTCGCTGCGTATGAGGCCTGACCGGATTATTGTAGGGGAAATAAGGGGGCCGGAAGCCATAGATGTACTGCAGGCCATGAATACGGGGCATAACGGATCCTTGTCTACCCTTCATGCTAATTCCTGCCCAGATATGTTGTCCAGGCTGGAAACTCTGCTGCTGGTAAACAATTTTAACCTGACTGATGCCTCGGTTAAGAGAATTATTGCCTCTGCCTTGGATCTGGTGATCCATCTGGAAAAAAGAAAGGGGAAAAAAGTGGTGGATAATATTAGTAAAATAATTTTTTCTCCCGCCAAGAATAAGCTGCATACCGTTCCGGTTTACCACCGGGAAAACATCGATGGGCAGGGAGGTTTGCAGACTCAATGATTGCCTGGTTAAACAAAACAGGTCCCCTGTTTATTTCTGGACTGGCAGTAATGTTAGGGGCATTGCTGTATGCTGCTTTAAAAAATTTTAAAATGGCACAAAAATTGAAGGCTGGCTCCAACCAGCCGTACAGGCTGCCCCAAAAATTTAACCTGATGGCCGCAGTAGAAGCTTTTAGCCGCCATAAAAAGATTTATATGGCTGTCTTGGCCCTGTCTTTTATGCTGTTATTTTATACAGTATTCGGCCATTGGGTATTTTCTGCCATACTGGCTGTCTGCCTGTCGGTAGCGGTTAATGAGTTCATGGCTAATATAAGGAGAAAAAACCACCATGCACTGCATGAGCAGGCTATCAGCTTCATAAGCTATATGATACTTATGCTTAGGGCTAAAAAGACTATCAGGCAAATATTTAAAAGTTACCTGGACCATTCACAAAAACCATTGAAAACCTATTTGGAGATTATGGTTAATGAGCTGGAATTTAATTTATCTTTAAACCAAGCGCTGGATAATTTCAGCAACCGCTGCTGTACCAGGGAAATAAGGCTTCTGTCCAGTGCATTAAAAATAAATGACCGCATCGGGGGGAATTTGATATTTGTGCTGGAAAATATAAGCGACTCCTTAAAGCAGAGCCTGCAGGTTAAATCCAGGGCTGATACCTTGACCTTCCAGAGCAGGTTTTCTGCCATCATTATTTCACTGTTTCCCATTGCTGCTTTAGCCGGCCTGTACTTTTTTATGGGAAGCACAGTAAAAGACTTTTTTGAACTGCAAGTATCCAACATAGTACTGATAGTGGGAGGATTGCTGGAAATAGCTGGAATCATAACCATAAAGAAGATACTGGGGGCAAGTCAATAATGGCAATGGTGGTAATGCTGTATGCGGCTTTTTGTGTCTCTTTGGGTGCTGCATTCCTGGCCTTTTTTAAAAAAAAGCCGCAAGCCGGCAACAGGCAAAAATCAGTTACCTGGAAGGGCTGGAACCGGTTTATGTCCTGGCTGGGTAGAAAAAGCAAAATCAAGTTCGATGCCCCGCCGCAACAAAAGCTTAATGCCATGCTGCTAAAAACCAGAGGGATGACAGCGGCATCTTTTAGGGGCTACCAGGTATTTCTGGCAGTAATGATGTCAGCGGCTGCCCTTATAATGGTAAAAGGTTATGCTGCCAAGATAGGGTTGATGATGGCAGGTTTTTGGGCTGGTTTTGCCCTCCCCGCTATAGTGCTAAGGCAGAACATCCAGGCCATAAACCGGGATATTTTACTGGATCTTCCCTATATACTGGATCTTTTGTACATAGCTACCCTGGCCGGCCAGAATATCTATAGGGCGGTAAATATCATGACCCAGAACTACGAAGGCCGCATAAGTGAAGAATTTAGGGGTTTTATCCAGGATATCGACTTGGGCCGGGGTAAAGAGGCTGCTTATCAAAACTTAATAGGCAGTCCCAACCCCCAGCAGTTTAAACATACCCTGGTGCTGCTTAATGTGGCAGAAGACTGCGGCAGCAATATTTCAGAAATACTGGCACAAAAGTCCAAACAGTTAAAGTTTGAAATATCCCAGCAGGCAGAAAGAAAATCAAGAAGGGCTTCCCTCCTTATATTATTCCCCCTGGCTTTTCTGATACTCCCATCCTTTATGTTGATGGTGGGCGGCCCCCTGCTTTTTTCGCTGGGTGGAGAATTTATCAAGTTCTAATTTGGAAAGGAGGTGAGGCAAGCTGGATAAAACAGTTAGAAAGGAGGTGAAAATGATAACCAAGGCAAAGCTTATTTGCCAGAAAGGACAGTCAACATTGGAATATGCCCTGGTGGTGGTAATTGCAGGCATAATCAGTGCCGTGCTGGTTTCAGTGGGCAAACCAATGGTTATTGAAATTATTTCCAATGTATTTGGAAAGATAGCAGAGATGGTATAAGGAAAGGAGTGACAGCTAAAATGTTTAGGAGAAATAGGGAGGGACAAGCCAGCCTAGAAATGGTACTGGTAATGCCCCTGCTGTTTACCATCATTTTAGCTGTCACCCAGGTCGGCCATATGGTTTATGTACAGAATACTATAGAACAGGCCAGCCGGGAAGCGGTCCGGGTTGCAGCTACCCAAAACAATATGGACCGGGCCCGGCAAACTGCTGCTGCCATCTGCCAATCTCTGGGTGATGGCAGGTTAAAAGTGGATATAACCCATTCCGGTAATGGTATGCCCGGTATAGGGGATATGGTTACGGTAACAGTAATTTACAGCTATGGGGGCATAGCTAATATTATTAGGAATTTATGGCAAAGATCATTAAATATAGAAGCCAGCAGCATGATGAGGATAGAATGCGAACGGAAAGAGGAAATATATCACTGATATTCCTATCAGCAGCAGTAGTGGTGTTGATAGTTTTGATGCTGCTTTTTGACTTGTGCCGGGTATTTGCAGCCCGGGAAAGGACCAAGAATGCTTCAGATGCGGTGGTATTGGCCGTAGCCCAGGATTTGATTTATTTTAACCAGCAAGAACGCTGGGCATTAGCGGAAGAAGTAGTATGTTTTTACGGCTGCAGCCTGGTCTCCCTTTCTGTTGGCTATGATGGGGTGGAGGCTGAAGTAAAAAGAGAGGTAAACCTGGTCCTGGTAGATAGAATTATTCCAGGCACGGGCACGGTGTACTCCAAGTCCAGGTCAGAGGTGGTTTATCCCTGGGACATTAGGTTTAACTATTGCGATTATTATAAATTTGATTATAGGGAGGACTAATGGACGATTTAAACCGTATATTTGTATTAGGTAATCTTACCAAGGATCCTGAGCTTTGCTATACCCAGGAGGAGAAGCCTTATGCGGAGCTTACTATCGCTACTAACCAGTATTGGAAGGATTCCAGCGGGCAGGACAGGGATTCGGTAGAATTTATAAGGGTGACCTGCTGGAACAGGTTAGCTGAAAACTGCGCCAGCAGCCTGCATAAGGGAGAAAGGATTATGGCGGCAGGCCATATAAGGTTCAGGAGCAAAAAAGAGGAAGAGAATCAGAAAGGAGGAATATTTTTAATAGCAGATGCGGTAGCGGCCAGCCTGGAGTTTAACCGGCTGGTGGTGGCTTCCAACCAGTAAGGCTGGGTTTTGCTGGCAGATAAAGAAAAATAAGGGTGGAATACCGGCCAAATTTTTCTTGGAAAACCCAAATCCGCTGTAAAGGGCAGTGCCAGGGCAAGATATTGTTCTCTAGCTCCTGGGAAAGCAAGATTCATGGCGGCGGAAGGGCTAGCAGCGGGGAAAGAGCTTTATGGCCCGGGCACGGTGCAGGCCTGCATCAAGGTAATAGAAGGTAAAATATTTATATTCTAAGCCAGGCCCTATAAGTTGCTGGTCCCTGATGGGTTTAATTGACAACCCCTATTAAACTTACTATTATGGGACTGGTTTAGAATTAACTATTAGAATGATATGCAGGTGGGAATCATAGGGTTGCCCAATGTGGGCAAGTCTACTATTTTTAATGTTATTACCAAGGCCAATGCGGTGGTTGCCAACTATCCTTTCTGTACCATAGAACCCAATACCGGGGTAATAAGTGTGGCAGACAACATGCTGGAAGGGTTATCCAAAATAGGGGAATCGGCCAAATTGACTTTTGCTTCCATACAATTTATGGATATAGCGGGATTAGTACAAGGAGCCAGCAGGGGAGAAGGGCTGGGAAATAAATTTTTATCCCATATAAGGGAAGCAGACATAGTGGTGCATGTGGTAAGATGTTTTACTGATAACAATATTGCCAGCCAGGGCCCGGTAGACCCGGTGGCAGATGCCCAAACCGTGAATGCTGAGTTATTACTAGCTGACCTGGAAACACTGCAAAGGGCCCGGGAAAAGCTCAAATCAGCAGCCAGGACCGGCGATAAACAGGCGGCAAAATACCTGGATTATTCGCAGGAATTGGCTGACAGGTTAAACCAGGAAGAAAAAGCTGATACTGCCAGCTGGCCCCAGGATGCAGCAGATTGGTTAAGCCAGCTTAACCTGTTGAGCCTAAAACCGGTAATATATGTGGCCAATATGGATGAGACAGATCAAAGCAGGCAGTACTTTGAAAAACTGGCAGTATGGGCAGGGCTGGAAAATACAGTCAAATTCTATGCACAGCTGGAGTGGGAGCTGGCGGATGTAGATGCGGAAGAAAGGCAGCAGTATGTACAGGAGCTGGGCATCGAAGGCGGGCCTGAACTGCTGGTTAACCGCTGTTACCGCTTGTTGGATTTGATTACTTTTTATACCATAAATAAGAATGAAGCCAGGGCCTGGCCCTTAAAGAAGCAAAGCAAGGCTATCCAGGCCGCAGGCAAGATACATACGGATATGCAAAAGGGTTTTATAAGGGCGGAAGTAATTTCAGCAGAGGAGCTGCTAAAACTGGGTTCTTTTACCAAGGCCAGGGAAACAGGAAAGCTCCGGCTGGAAGGCCGGGATTATATAGTAAAAGACAGGGATGTAATACAGGTAAGGTTCGCAGTATAGGCAGAAGGGGAGGGCAATTTGACCATTAGGCGTTCTGATTATGAAAATTATGATTACCGTGAATTCTGGAGCGGACAAAAAAGGCTGTATGAAGATACTTCTGAAAAGCTGGCTTTAAAAAAAATGATGACCAAAGACAGCCCCAATAATTCTGTTTTCGCTGATGTGGGATGCGGTTATGGAAGGCTGTTTAGCCTGTATGAGAATTTTTCTACCATTATATTGATCGACTATTCCTTAAAGAATCTGCATATTGCTAAAAACAATATTGCCAAATATCTTAACTATAATCCCGGGCGGTTGGCTTCCATTCATTTTATAGCAGCTGATGCGTCCAGGCTTCCCTTAAGGGAGGCAACGGTTGATACCCTTCTTTCAGTGAGGCTGGTGCACCATCTCCCCCAGCCTGAACTGTATTTCAAGCAGGCAGCAAGGGTGCTTAAACCGGAGGGAACCTATATTTTGGAATTTGCCAATAAAAGAAACAGCAAGAATATCATAAGGGCTATGCTGGGCAAAATGGATACTTCTCCCTTTAGTTTGACCCCATCCAGAATAGGGGAAACCATACAGAATTATCACCCCCGCTACATTAAGGATATTCTTAACCGGAACGGTTTTAAGATAATCAGGCGCCTGAGCGTGTCCAATTTCAGGCTGCAGGCCATAAAAAGGGTTGTTCCCTTGAAATTGCTGATGTTTTTAGAGGATATATATCAAAATGCCTTCTCTTTTATAAACCTGGGGCCCAGTATTTTCCTAAAATCAGTATTAGAGAAGCCCCGGAATATGGAACACGGCAACCAATGGCCCCAAATGCTGGCCTGTCCCCATTGCGGAAACCCTGGTTTGGATTTTTACCCCCAGCAGGTAAAGTGCCGGGGCTGTAAAAAAATTTACCCGGTAGAAGAAGGCATCTATAATTTTAGGGTGGGCTAATGTATTGCCAAAATCAAATTAATTTGTTACAATTGTGCTACAAACTATAATTAAAGCTTTTAACCATGAATGACATCATAGAACAGAAGGTTTATTCGGAAGGGGTTATTTCCCGCCTTTCACAATACTTAAAATGCATTGTCCAGCTAAAAGAGCAGGGCAAGAGAACGGTGACCAGCAAAGAGATTAGCCGAAGCACCAAGATAAACAGTGCCGAGGTGAGAAGGGATTTAATCTATTTCGGCATTAAGGGCAAAAGAGGGGTAGGGTTTAACATTGATGAACTGATTACTGCCTTTAACCGTATATTGGGTTATGACAAAGTAGTCAGGTTAGTGTTGATTGGCGCTGGAAATTTAGGAAAGGCAATCCTTAACTATGAGATTCTTAACCGGTTTGGATTCAGGGTAGAAAATGTATTTGACAATGATAAGCGGGTAATAGGCACTACTATTTCTGGTCATGAAGTGCTGGATATATATAAGATAAAGGAAATCATAACCGGGAAAGGCATAGAGATTGCTATCTTAGCAGTTCCTCCCCATTCAGCCCAGAAAGTTACTGACATGCTGGTGGAGTCTGGTATAAAAGTAATAATAAACTATACCTCGGTGCCGGTAAAAGCGCCTCCCCATATAAATATACAAACTACAGACCCTATTGAAAAATTACTCCATACTCTGTATTATTTATCCCATATCGGTTACGCCAAGTAATAGACTAAAGAAATTCTATGAGAAAAATTAGAGGTTGCTTCATAACCTTAATCATAATTATTTTCCTGGCTGCTTTGGTATTGCTGCTGGTATGGGCGTCGGATGGAAGAGAAAGCGGAACCCAGGATGCCGGTTTTCTTTCCCCTTCCAGGAATTTACTTTTTTTGGGGGTGGATGAGAGGGAAGGAAACAGCGAGTTCCAGGGCAGGACAGATACCATACTGGTTTTTCATATCGGCGGATGGGGACAGCCCGACAGTTTGATATCCATACCCAGGGATACCAGGGTAGAGCTGGAAGGCCATGGATATGCCAAGATTAATGCTGCTTATGTTTATGGGGGACAGGATATGGTCAAACAGGAAATTAGGGAACTTACCGGTATGGGTATAGATAATGTGATGCTGGTAAACTTTGATGCTTTTAAAAGCATTATTGACTTGCTGGGAGGAGTAACCATAGAGGTCACCGAATCCCTACATGATCCCTTATCCGGGGCAGCTTTTGATCCGGGGACCTATAATATGGACGGGGAGCAGGCTCTTGCCTATGCAAGATGCAGGGCTACAGCCAGGGCAGACCTGGACCGGGTAGACAGGCAGCAGCAGTTGTTAAATGAACTGATCAAGCAAAAAGTAAATTTTAATACGGTAATCAAGTCCCCCCAGATTATAAGTGTATTAAATAAGGAAGCAGTTAGTGATTTTACCCTGGCGGATTATATGGCTATAGGGTTGGTAATGTTTTCTTCCCAAGAGATAAACCGGCTCACCATACCTACCCAGGGAGCAAACATAGACGGCATCAGCTACCTGATTGCAGATCCTGCAGAAGTCAGGGCTTATTTGGGGCAATATATTAAGCTGGATTATTAATACCCATTAAAATTTTACCTTCCTTTATGATAATATGATTAATAAATTAAAAAAGACAAGTGAAGGTGGTGAAAGTGGCTGAAAATGCACCGATAAGTATAGCTAACTTATCCTTGTTAAGTGAAAATGATAATTTCCTAATTCAGGTGTCCAAAAAATCCAGGAATTTGGAAACCTTCTTAAAAAAGGACATTCCTTCCCGGGATAAAGCCTGGATACCTGATCTTAAGAGCTGGGAGATAAATAAGAAGTGGCTGCTAAAAGTAAGCGATATCTGCCGGGAGGAATTTGACCAGGTATTCTTCGACTTTAATGAAGATCTGTTCGATTTAAATGATCCCGATAATTACCAGCAGTTCAGGGAAAAAATCATAGAAGATATGATGTAGCCAGATACAGGGTTGGTTAAAATTCTTAATTCATTTAATGTAGGCAGGGGTAAAATATGATTCCAAGATATACGTTGAAAGATATGGGAGCTGTTTGGGAGGATGAAAATAAGTTTTCCAAGTGGCTCCAGGTAGAAACGGCAGTAGCCAAAGCGCAGGCAGAAATGGGAATAATACCGGCAGTAGCTGCCCAAGACATAGCAAGCCGGGGAAAATTTGAGATAGCAGAAATAGACCGTATTGAATCCCAGACCCATCATGATGTAATTGCTTTTCTGACCAATGTATCTTCTAATATAGGAGATTCAGCCAAATACCTTCATTACGGGCTTACCTCTTCGGATGTAGGCGATACTGCATTATCCCTGCAAATTCTGGATGCTATAGGCATAATAGAGGAAAAGCAAAAAAAGCTAATTTTCCTTCTCGTAAATAAAGCCAGGCAATATTCCCACCGGGTCATGGTAGGCAGAACCCATGGCATACATGCTGAACCAATTACCTTGGGGTTAAAATTTGGCTTGTATGCTTTTGAAATGGAGCGTAATTACCAGCGGCTCCAGCAGGCCAGGCAGGTAATAGGGGTAGGCAAGATATCAGGAGCAGTGGGTACCTATGCCAATACTTCGCCCCAGCTGGAAGAAAGGGTATGCCAGATACTGGGCCTGGAGCATGCTCCTATTTCTACCCAGGTTCTCCAGAGAGACAGGCATGCCCAGCTGATTAGCATCCTGGCCATCGCTGCTGCCACCCTGGAAAAGATAGCCCTGGAGATAAGGCATTTACAG
This sequence comes from Actinomycetota bacterium, assembly GCA_028698215.1. Lineage (NCBI taxonomy): Bacteria > Bacillati > Actinomycetota > Actinomycetota bacterium. The sequence continues at coordinate 35,635 of JAQVDY010000009.1, forward strand.
AGGACTGATGTCAGGGAGGCAGAAGAGCCTTTTGCCAAGGGGCAGAAAGGTTCTTCGGCTATGCCCCATAAGAAGAATCCCATTCTATGTGAAAGGATATGCGGGTTGGCCCGCATACTGAGATCCAATATGGTAACCGCTGTGGAAAACATTGCCTTGTGGCATGAGAGGGATATTTCCCATTCTTCTGCTGAAAGGGTAATTATACCGGACAGTTTTATACTCCTGGACTATTTGCTGGAAAAAACCTATTTTGTAGTGGAAGGGCTGAAGGTATATGAAAGCAATATGGAGCAAAACCTGATGAAATACGGCGGCATAATATTTTCCCAGAGGGTACTTTTGGCCTTGATTGAAAAGGGGCTTTCCCGGGAAGAGGCTTATGCCTTGGTTCAGAAGGAAGCTATGGATGCCTGGGAAAGCCAGGGCAGCTTTAAGGAAAATATATTGAATAACTCTACCCTATTAAAACATATGGGCTTAGAAGAAATAGAAAAAATATTTGATGTAAATTATCATCTGCGATATATTGATAAAGTTTTAAAAAGGCTAGACCATATAAAGATATAGGAATATTATGATAAAGGCAGATGTTTATATTACCTTAAAAAAAGAAATTCTAGACACCCAAGGTTTGGTAATCCAAAAAGCCATACCCCAGATTGGCTACCATAATGTCAGCCAGGTAAGGTTTGGTAAATATATCCAGCTTAATATAGACGATAGCGGTAAATCCGAACAGGAAATAAGGCAGGAAATAGAGTACTTGAGCCATAAGCTGCTATCCAACCCCATTATTGAAGATTTCAGGTACGAGATTAGCAGAGATGAATAGCAATAAGGTTAAATTTGCCATAGTGGTTTTTCCCGGTACCAATTGTGAGCAAGACTGCTATTATGCCTTAACCAATATACTGGGAGCTGCATGCCGCTATGTCTGGCATCAGGACACGGAATTGGGAGATTGTGATGCGGTTATACTTCCCGGGGGTTTTTCTTACGGGGATTATCTGAGAAGTGGAGCTGTGGCCAAGTTTTCCCCCATAATGTCTGCAGTTAGAGATTTTGCTGATAGGGGAGGGCTGGTGATCGGTATCTGCAACGGCTTTCAGATTCTATTGGAGGAAGGGATGCTGCCGGGAGCTATGCTTCAGAACAGCAGCCTGCAATTTATATGCAGGTATGTATGGTTGAAAGTAACCAATAATAATACTCCTTTCAGTTCCCAATACCGGGCACAGCAAACTGTTTGTATGCCTATCCGGCACAATGAGGGCAATTATTATATAGACGGTAAGGGATACAGGAAGCTTCTGGAAAACAACCAGGTAATTCTACGTTATTGCGGGCCTAAAGGCAGCACCTCGGACAAATACAACCCCAATGGTTCCATTGGTAATATAGCGGGTATATGCAATGAGGGCTTCAATGTGTTTGGACTGATGCCTCATCCGGAAGCATGCTGTGAGAAAATTTTAGGTTCTGATAGCGGCAAGTACCTGTTTTTATCCATGATAAAACATATAACCAGTTTAAAGGCCGGGGTATGATATGACTATGAAGCTAGATAAGGGATACATGGATCTGGGCTTAAAAGATGAGGAATATGAAAAAATTGTAGAATTTTTAGGCAGGAAGCCTAATTACCTGGAGCTTAGCATATATGCGGTCATGTGGTCGGAGCACTGCAGCTATAAAAGTTCCCGGGCCTGGTTGAAAAAACTTAAAACCGATGGCAGGTTTGTGCTGCAGGGACCGGGCGAAAATGCAGGAGTTTTAGATATTGGGGATGGGCAGGCACTGGTGATGAAGATTGAGTCCCATAATCATCCCTCGGCAGTGGAGCCCTATCAGGGAGCAGCTACCGGTATTGGAGGTATTATCAGGGATGTTTTTGCCATGGGGGCCCGTCCCATATGCAACCTTAATTCCTTACGTTTTGGCCGGCTTGACTGTCCAGGCCGGGCTAAATACCTTTTTGAAAATGTAGTAAAAGGCATTGGCGATTATGGAAACTGCATGGGCATCCCCACCGTGGGGGGAGAAGTTTACTTTGACTCTACCTATGAAGGCAACCCTTTGGTTAATGCTATGAGCGTAGGGCTGGTAGACAAGAAGAAGATTATTAAATCCAAGGCTTTCGGCCAGGGAAACTATATAGTATTGATAGGTTCGTCTACGGGAAGAGACGGCATTCACGGGGCTACCTTTGCTTCTGACCAGCTGGATGATGATTCTGAATCCAGGAGACCTTCGGTGCAGGTAGGAGACCCTTTTATGGAGAAAGTGGTAATGGAGGTTTGCCTGGAGCTGTTGGATAAGAACCTCATACTGGGCCTTCAGGACATGGGGGCTGCCGGCATAACCAGTTCTACGGTAGAGATGGCCAGCAAAGGAAAAGTGGGACTGGATATCGATGTAAGCCAGGTACCTTTAAGGGAGCCCAGCATGCAGCCCTATGAGATCATGATTTCTGAATCACAGGAAAGAATGGCAGCCCTGGTGCACCCATCCCAGTTTGACCAGGTTAAACAAGTATGCCAGCGATGGAATATAAATTGCGGCCGGATAGGGACGGTAACCGGTACCGGGCTGTACCGTATCTTTAACGGGGACAAGCTGGAAGGACAGATACCGGTAGAGACCCTGACTGAAAAAGCTCCCCTATATTTCCATCAATACAGCCGGCCCAAATATTTGGATAATTTGGAGCCCAGCCCCAGCCAGGAGCAGTATAGGGACTTGGCCAGGGAGCGGGGCCTGGAGGAAATATTTATAGAAATGATCAAGTCTCCCAATATCTGTTCTAAAAAATGGGTATGGGAGCAATATGACCATATGGTCCAGACCAATACGGTGGTGCTGCCGGGAAAAGATAGTGCGGTAATAAGGATAAAAGACAAGGACAAGGCAGTTGCTTTTACCACCGATGGCAATGGCAGGTACTGTTATTTGGATGCTTACCAGGGGAGCATGATTGCTGTAGCTGAAGCTGCCCGTAATTTGGTATGCAGCGGAGCAGTGCCCATGGGCATCACCGACTGCCTGAATTTTGGAACCCCGGAAAAGCCGGGCATATTCTGGCAGTTTAAAAACTGCATAGAGGGCATGTCGGAGGCCTGCCACGTACTGGACATACCGGTAATAAGCGGCAATGTAAGTTTTTATAATGAAAGCTACTTTAAAGCCATACACCCTACCCCGGTGATAGCTATGGCCGGCCTGGTAGAAGATATAAATAATATAGTTACCATGGACTTTAAGCATCAAGGGGATATAATCATGCTATTGGGGGAAAATGGAAATGACATGGGGGGCAGTGAATTTGAAGAGGTGTTCTGGAAATTGGTTACTGGAAAATGCCCCTGCCTGGATATTCAGTTTGAAAAAAAACTTCAGCAATTTTGTCTAAAAGTTGCTAGGGAAGGGCTTATTAAATCAGCCCATGACTGTGCACTAGGGGGATTGGCGGTTGCACTGGCTAAATGTTCTTTAGGCGGCAGTATCGGAGCTAAAATTAATATAGACAAGCCGGATGGCCATGGACTTAAAACCCTGTTTAATGAAAGCCAATCCAGAATTATAATAAGTATCAAGGATTCGGACCTGGACCGGGTTAAGAAAAGATGCCGGCAGGCAGGCATACCCTATCAGCTGATGGGTACGGTGGGGGGATCCAAATTTAAGATTAATGAAGATATAGATATGGAAGTGGGGGAGATAAAAGCCTTATATCAGGAGGCTATAGCTTCTATTATGGCTAAATAACCATGTTAATACTAGACCATAAAATCAAGGAAGAATGCGGAGTATTTGGGATATATGCTCCGGGCAAGAACATTGCGGAAATCATATTTTATGGACTCCAGGCCTTGCAGCACCGGGGACAGGAAAGCGCAGGTATTGCGGTTTCGGACCAGGAAAATATATTGATCTTTAAGGACCTGGGGCTGGTATCACAGGTGTTCAATGAAAAAAACCTGGTGCCTTTGCAGGGACATCTGGGCATAGGGCATACCCGTTACAGCACCAAGGGGAAGAATATTTGGAAAAATTCCCAGCCCCTTTACAGGATGTTTAAGAAAGATAGTTTTGCCATTGCCCATAACGGCAACCTTATTAATTCCGAGCAGCTGCGCCAGCAGCTTTTAGCCAAGGGAGCCCGTTTTGAGACTTCCAGTGACACCGAAGTTATAGCTTCCCTTATCGAGCACTCAGAAAAAGATAGTATTGATGAAGCCATAAGGGAGACTACGGAAAAGATAAGGGGCTCCTATTGCCTGGTAATACTGACCAAAGACAAGGTTATAGGCATCCGGGATCCCTTTGGGTTCAGGCCTATGGTGCTGGGAGACATGGAAGGCCATTACGTACTGGCCTCTGAGACCTGCGCCCTGGACATAATTGGGGCAAAGTTTATAAGGGAAGTGGATCCGGGAGAGATTATTACTATTGATTCTAACGGCCTCCGCTCGCAGATGCTTCTTCCAGTGGACCGTAAATCCATGTGTGTATTTGAACTAATATATTTTGCCCGGCCGGACAGCTATATAAATGGGCAGAACATGTTTGAGGTCCGGCACCGGATGGGACAGGAGCTGGCCAAGGAATCGCCGGCAGAAGCAGATATTGTAATATCTGTTCCTGATTCCGGGACTCCGGCAGCCATCGGCTATTCGGCATATTCCAAGATTCCTTTTGCTGAAGGCTTTATCAAGAACCGCTATATCGGCCGAACTTTCATACAGCCCAGCGAAAAGATTAGGGAAACCGGGGTGAGATTAAAATTAAATCCCTTGAAAGACATTATCAGGGGGAAAAGGCTGGTAGTGGTAGATGATTCCATAGTCAGGGGCAATACCTCCAAACAGATAGTCAAGATGCTCTATAATGCAGGGGCCAAGCAGATACATATGAGGATTAGCTCCCCTCCCTTACTTTATCCCTGCTATTATGGAATAGACATGGCTACCAAGAAAGAATTTATTGCTGACCATAAAACAGTAGAAGATATCAGGAAGTTTCTAAAGGTGGACAGTTTAAGCTATTTATCCCTAAAGGGGCTGATGAGGGCTATAGGAGAATCAGAGCATAGCTTCTGCCTGGCCTGCTTTGACGGCAAGTATCCGGTGGAGCTGCCCCGTAATTTCAAATATGATAAAAATTCAATGGAGACAAAAAAGGTGGGTTCCAATGCCTGAGAAAAAACAATCCTATCAGCAGGCAGGAGTAGATATAGAGAAGGCGGCCCAAGTCCTGGATGCGGCCAAAAAATCAATTACTTCTACCTTTTCGGGACAAGTGCTAAATGACCTTTCTGCTTTTGCCGGTATGTTTAAGTTAAATCCTGGCCAACTCTCTAATCCGGTGTTGGTTTCTTCCACTGATGGAGTGGGCACCAAACTGCTGCTGGCCCAGAAGCTCAATGATTACCGTAAAGTAGGCCAGGACTTGGTGGGCATGTGTGTAAATGATATTATATGCTGCGGAGCCAGGCCCCTGTTTTTTTTGGATTACATAGCTTGCGGCAAAATAGATAAGAACGTAATAACCACGGTAATAAAATCAATTTCTGACAGCTGTATTACCTGTGAAGCTTCCCTGATAGGCGGAGAGACTGCTGAAATGCCGGGCATGTATGGACCTAATGACATTGATTTGGCCGGCTTTGCAGTAGGCATAGTCCAGCAGCCGGATATCATTAAGCCGGATTTGGTCCAGGCCGATGACGTAATTATAGGGGTAAGCTCTTCAGGGCTGCACAGTAACGGTTTTTCTTTGGTCAGAAAAATAATAGAAGAAAGCAAGCTGGACCTAGACCAGGAATTTTTGCCGAACCGGAGCCTGGCCCAGGAAGTATTGGAGCCAACCAGGCTGTATTGGCCTTTTGTAAAAGAGGTAATATATAACCATAAAATACCGGTGCACGGCATAGCCCATATAACCGGGGGCGGTTTTTATGACAATATTAACCGCATAATACCGCCAAACCTGGATGCTGTCATCCAAGAGGGTAGGTGGCCGGTTAAACCTATATTTAAATATTTGATGGAAAAGGGAAATATTGATAAAAAAGAGATGTATCATGTATTTAATATGGGCATTGGCCTGGTACTAATAACCGGCAGCCAATATTTGGAAAAAATAAGAAGCATTACTGATGGTACCGAAAATCAAGTTTATCATATCGGGTCCTTAAACCCGGGAAAAGGCAAGGTAGGGGTAGAATTTGAGTCACAAACCACTTAAAAGGCTGGCTGTTTTTGCTTCCGGTTTCGGATCCAATTTGGGAGCCATTATAGATTATATGGAAAAAAACTCAGTTAACGGCAGCCTGGTGCTGGTGTTCAGCAATAATCCCAAAGCCCCTGCGCTAAATAGGGCTGTCCAGCATAATATCAAAACCTGTGTGCTGGAGCCCCGGGACTATGGCAGCAGGGAAGAATATGACCGCCAGATTGCTGCTGTGGTGCAGGAAAATAAGATAGACCTTATAATTTTAGCCGGCTATATGCTACTGTTAAGCAGCTGGTTTGTAGAAAAATATAAAAACCGTATTATGAACATACATCCATCCCTGCTGCCTGCTTTTAAGGGCATGCACGGGATAAAGGACGCTTTTGACTGGGGAGTTAAGATAACCGGGGTAACGGTCCATTTTGTAGACGGTAAATTAGATCATGGCCCTATAATTTTACAGAAAGAGGTTCCGGTTAGCCAGTCAGATACCCTAAGCAGCCTGGAGGAAAAGATACATAAAGTAGAGCATGTACTTTACCCGGAAGCTATAGGTTATTACTGCCAGGACAGGCTGCGCATAAAGAAACGAAAAGTAATTATAACAGGCATAGAAAAGGAGTAAGTCATGTCAGCAAAGATAAACCGGGCGCTGGTAAGCGTATCCAATAAACAGGGGCTGGCAGATTTCGCCGCCAATCTAAGAAAGCATGGAGTGGAAATCTACTCTACAGGGGGGACCTATAAATATTTGGCGGAAAACGGTATAGAAGTAAAAAAGGTGGAAGATATTACCGGTTTTCCAGAGATGCTGGAGGGCAGGGTTAAGACTCTGCACCCTTATATCCACGGTGCCTTGCTTGCCGATCGAAGCAACCCTGCCCATATGGAGCAGGTACAGGAAAAAAATTTAAAGCTCATAGATATGGTGGTGGTAAATCTGTATCCTTTCGGGGAGACTATTTCCAAACCGGGGGTAACCCTGGCCCAGGCGGTAGAAAATATTGATATCGGCGGACCAACCATGATAAGGAGCGCAGCTAAAAATTATAAGAATGTAGCAGTGGTAGTAAACCCTGAAGACTACCCTAATATTATAGCTGAGATGGATGCCAAAGATGGCTCAATCAGCCAGGAGGTATTATTTGAGCTGTGTGTTAAAGCTTTTAAGCATACCCATGAATATGATGGGGTAATCTATAATTATTTCAGCAGCCTGGGTGAAAAGCAGGCAGATCTATTCCGGGACCCATCTGGCCGTTTTTCAGATAGTATAAGCATAGGGGCAATCAAGATACAGGATTTAAGATACGGTGAAAATCCTCATCAGAAAGCAGCTTATTACCGTTTTAAAGACAGCAGGCCGGACAGCCTGGTACAAGCCAGGCAGCTGCAGGGCAAAGAACTTTCCTATAATAATATACTGGATGGTAATGCTGCCCTGGCCATAGTAAAAGAGTTCTCTCCTGTATGCGTATCTGTAATCAAGCATAACAATCCCTGTGGGGCAGCCATTGGGACTTCGGTAAACGAAGCTTACCAAAGGGCTTACAGCACCGATCCGATGTCAGCTTTCGGCAGCGTGGTGGCTTCCAATAGGACCTGGACCTTGGAAGCAGCCCGGTTTATGGTGGATAAATATGTAGAGGTACTGATAGCTCCCGGATATGAACCTGAAGCTTTAGAGCTGCTTAAGCAGAAAGAGAATTTGAGGATAATGGAAATTGATTTTGACTTGGATAAATACCTAAAGGATTTAGGCCAGAAAAAGATTAATCCGGTAGATATCAAAAGTATGGACGGGGGATTGCTTCTGCAGGACCTGGATATAGGGGCAGATGATCGGGCAGAGATGAAAGTGGTTACCGAAGCCCAGCCTACTGCCAAGCAATGGGAGGATTTATTATTTGGCTGGCAGATCATTAAAAGCGTTAAATCCAATGCCATCGTCCTGACCTTGGAAGGCAGGACGGTAGGTATAGGGGCAGGGCAGATGAGCAGGGTGGATTCAGTTAGGATAGCGGTGGATAAGTCATTGGGCAAGGCCGCAGGTACCTGCCTGTCCTCAGATGCCTACTTCCCCTTTGCTGATGGAGTCAACCTGGCTGCCCAGGAGGGCATAAAAGCCATCATACAGCCTGGAGGCTCAGTCCGGGACCAGGAAGTAATTGACGCCTGCAATGACCATGGGATACCTATGGTATTTACAGGAAAAAGACATTTCAGGCATTAATAAAATAGAGCCCCTGTGTTTAGCAGGGGCTCTATTAGGTTTAACATACGCTTACCACAAAAGGATCAGACTGAAGGGTATTCTTTACCACATCATCAATATTGTCCACAAAAACCAGCTCCAGGTCCTTTAGCACGCTGGCCGGGACCTCTTCTAGGTCCTTCTTATTTTTAGCAGGCAGTACTACTGTTTTCAAGCCAGCCCTTTTGGCTGCCAGCAGTTTTTCCTTCAATCCTCCTATGGGCAGCACCCTGCCTCTTAGTGTTATTTCTCCGGTCATTCCTACATCCCTTCTTACCGGTATGCCGGTAAAGGCAGATACCAGTGAAGAAGTGATAGATACTCCAGCCGAGGGGCCATCTTTAGGTATGGCGCCTGCCGGTACATGTATATGTATATCAGATTTAGAGAATATATCATCATCTATGCCAAAATCATTAGCCCTGGACCTTAAGTAGCTTCGGGCAGCTTTGGCTGATTCCTGCATTACATCTCCCAGTTTACCGGTAAGGATAAGCTCACCCTTGCCGCTGTAATAGGTAGATTCAATCAATATTATGTCCCCGCCTACCGGAGTATAAGCTAGCCCGGTAGCTACTCCTACCTTATTCTCTTCTTCAATTTCAGAAGGCTGGACCTTGGATACACCCAGGTAATCCCTAACTTTTTTAACCGTTATATGTTTGGGATATTTTTTCCCTTCCACAATTTCCCGGGCCACTTTCTTGCATATATTGGATATCTCGCGCTCCAGGTTTCTTACGCCTGCTTCCCGTGTGTATTCTTCAATTATCAGCAGTATTGCCTCTTTTTTGAATTTGATATCATATTTTTCCAGGCCCTGCTCCTTAAGCTGTTTGGGTACCAGGAATTTTTCTGCTATGAATATTTTTTCCTCTGAGCTGTAACCGGGGATCTCTATTATCTCCATCCTGTCCCTTAATGCCGGATGGATGGTATCCAGTATATTGGCTGTGGTTATGAACATAACATTGGATAAGTCGAAGTTCACTTCCAGGTAATGGTCCCGGAAAGAATTGTTCTGCTCGGGATCCAGCACTTCCAGCAGGGCTGAAGAAGGGTCACCCCTGAAATCAGCTCCTACCTTGTCAATCTCATCCAGCATAAACAAGGGATTGTTGGTACCAGCTTGAACCAAGCCCTGTATTATTCTACCAGGCAGGGCTCCCACATAAGTTCTCCGGTGTCCCCTTATTTCGGCTTCATCCCTTACGCCTCCGATAGACATCCTTATAAACTTACGGCCCATGGCTTTGGCAATGGATTGGCCCAGCGAAGTTTTACCTACTCCCGGGGGCCCTACAAAACAGAGTATGGGTCCTTTGGTGTTTTTGCCTTTCAGTTTTTTGACCGCTAAATAATCCAGTATATGTTCCTTTACCTTTTCCAAATCATAATGGTCGCCATCCAGTATTTTCTTGGCTTGTTCCAGGTCCAATACGTCTTTTGTTTTTTCAGACCAGGGAACATCCAGCATCGTATCTATATAGGTACGGACATAAGAGTATTCAGGAGACATGCTGGAAATAGTTTCCAGCCTCTTTATTTCCTTCTCTATTTTTTCCTGGGCATCTTTAGGCAATTTCTTCTTTTTAAGCTTATTCCTGTATTCCTGTATTAAAGCTTCACTTTCATCTGATTCTCCCAGTTCGTTCTGGATAGCCTTTAACTGCTGCCTCAAATAATACTCTCTCTGTGTTTTACCCACTTCCTTCTGTACTTTGTCCCTTATCTGTGACTGTACTTCAAACCTCTTCAGTTCTTCGGATAAAAAATCAGTCAATTTTTTAAGCCTGGCTTTAATATTAAGCTCTTCCAGGATAGCCTGCTTTTGGTCGGTACCGGCCAGAAGATAAGAGGCAAAAAGGTCAGCCTGAACCTCTGGCTTGGATATATTGGTAGCAGCCACTACAAAAGCGGTGGGCAGGGGTATGCCCAGCTGTATAAATTTTTCTACCTGCATCCTTATGGTGGTATTAAGATTATCCAGCTCATCATCCTGCTGGTAAGGTTCATCTTCCAGCACTTCAATGGATGCCCTAAAATACTTATCGGTCTGGGTATAGTATTTGATTCTTACCCTGGCTATTCCTTCTACCATGCATTTAATTTCATTTTCAGAACTCTCTACCACCTGCTTTAAGACGCATGCGGTTCCTATATCATAAAGATCTTCTTTGTCTACCTCTTCCTGGTTTTCTTCCTTTTGGGCTACCACTACAATTATCTTATGTTCCTTGGAAGCGTTTCTTATTGCTTCCAATGACTTTGGCCGCCCGACTATCAGGGGAGTAGACAGGTAAGGAAATACCACACTATTTTTTAAGCTCAGCAATGGGAGCTCTTGCGGTATCTTTACTTTTTCTTTGGTTTCTTCGGCCATAATTTATATCAACTCCTAATTTTTATTCTATACATATTTATCATATTTCACTAACTTAAAAGAATTAAATCCCTATTGCAAACATAAAAATATTTTGCATTATTATTATAACAGAAATTACTGTTAAACACTAAACAAATTTCTTTTATTAGTAAAAATATTTTTCACTTAAAGTGAAAACTTTAGGAATTATATTAATTATATTCAATAATGTCAAATGTATAGTATAATGAAGCATTCATATTTAACTGATGGGAAAGGTTTGAAAACACATATTGAATGCATACCCTGCAATATTGAACAATGCATAAACACCCTTAATATTTCCGGGGTAAGTGAAAAGCTTAAGAGAAAGACGGTAGCGGTGCTGCTGGACAGGCTCAAGGACATGGACTACAGCCTGCCCCCCGCCTATAATTCAGATGTGGCCTACCGGGTATGCCGGGAGGTTACCGGTATTGAAGACCCCTATCTTAAACTTAAACAGGAATGCAACCAGAGGGCTCTGGATATCTATCCCCAGTTAAGGGAGATAGTAGACCAGTACCAGGATCCCCTGTACATGGCAGTCCGGGTGGCGGTAGAAGGCAATATCATAGACCTGGGCATAAACGTTAATAAAGGCCAGAAAGTAGATTTTGGCCAGATACTGGAAGATATAAGGAATGTGCCCCTGGCAGCAGATCATTACCCTGCTTTTAAGGCCGAGCTGGCGCGGGCCAACCATATACTTTATCTGGGGGATAATGCGGGGGAAATAGTGTTTGACCGGGTTCTTATCAGGGAATTGGTAAAATGCCAGAAACATATAGTATATTCAGTAAAATCGGGGCCTATTATCAATGATGCTACCATGGAGGATGCCCGGCAGGCCGGTATCCACCACCTGGTTAAGGTAATAGAAACCGGTTCAGACCGCCCTGGAATAAATTTTGATTATGTCTCTAAAGAATTCCTGCATGAATTTAAAAAAGCAGACCTAATTATAAGTAAGGGCCAGGCTAATTTTGAATGCTTGGACGAAGTGGATAAAAATATATTTTTCATACTTAAGGCCAAGTGCGGCCTGGTAGCTAAGAGGCTGGGTGTAAATTACCTGGATGTAGTTTTAATAAAAAGGAAACCTTCCTGGGGCAAAAAGGAAGTTTAATAACCCAGCTCTTTTAATTTTTGGTCATCCAGGCCAAAATAATGACCAATTTCATGCAGTATTACCCTCCTGATATTTTTTTTCAGGCTTTGCTGGTTGGGGCTTACGGCTTCAATGGCCTGTTTGAAGATGGTTATCTTATCCGGCATCATATGGCGGCTGCCTGCCTTCCGGGTGGCGGGGACGCCCTGGTATAGACCCAATATGAGCTTATCTTCAGCATCCTGGCCCGAATCATCGATTACCAGGCCTATATTTTTAATTTTTTCCTGGAAGTGTGGGGGTAAATTTTCTATTACCTCTAACACTTCTGCCTCAAATTGCTCTAAATCCATGAACCCATTGTATTATTTTAGCTGCTAAATTCAAATATCTTCAGGATATTTATATATTTGATAAAAAGTATTAAGCACTTTAATATAGTTTTAAAAGTTAGAAATGGAGAAAAGCGGTGCCTGTAATTAGACAGGATTTATCCACCAGGGAGTGGACTATATTTTCAGTAGAAAGGGCTAAAAGGCCCAAAGACTTTATACAGCGGCAGGGGCAGGTAAATGATGTAGAGTATATGCCGGATTGCCCTTTTTGCAGGGGCAATGAGCATATGACCCCGGCCGGAACCTATAGTATAGGAAAAGGAAAGAAATGGGAAGTGAGGGTAATACCCAATAAATTTCCAGCCTTGATTCCTTCCCCAAGCAGGGGCTATAAAGTAAACCGGCATATTGATGGGCCTTATCTAAGCATTGACGGTATAGGAAGCCATGAGGTTATAATTGAGTCTCCCCGGCATAACTATAATTTGGCTAACAGGGATTATGGGCATATTGAAAAAGTGCTGCACGCCTACCGGCAAAGGTTTGTTGAGCTTAGCCGGAATGAAAATTACCAGCTAATCATTATCTTTAAAAACCATGGCCCAAGGGCCGGGACTTCCCTGGAACACCCTCACTCACAGCTAATTGCTACCCCCTTTGTTCCCAGTTATGTGAGAAACAAGCTTTATGAGGCCCAGAGGTATTTTGATGATTTCGGCCGCTGCGTATATTGTAATATGCTGGATCATGAATCAAGGGCCAGGGATAGGGTAGTGGCTGAAAATGAGGAATTTATAGCTTTTGCCCCTTATGCTTCAATGGTTCCCTATCATCTGATTATATTGCCCAAACGCCACCAGTCATGCTTTATCCAGGCAGAAAGCAGCCAAATGAGCCTTCTGGCCCATATTTTAGGCCAGGTGCTGGGCCGGTTATATGACAAGCTTAATAATCCTGATTACAACTATGTGCTGGACAGCTCCCCGGCAGATAAAGCAGGAGAGAAACATTATCACTGGCATCTGGAAATTTTACCCAGGCTCAGTACCAGGGCAGGGTTTGAAATAGGGTCAGGAATGCATATTAATAGCATTCTTCCGGAAGATTGCGCCAAGTTTTTGTCCGGAAACGGATAATTAAAATAAATCAGACAGGAGGATATATGTTTAAGTCTTCTATAAAAATTTTTACTATATTCGGCATAGAGATAAGGCTGGATTACAGCTGGTTTATAATCTTTGCCTTGTTTGCCTATTATTTCGGCTTTCAGTATTTCCCCCAGGTTTTACCTGGCTTAAATCCCGGCCTGATGGCCTTGGTGACCTTAATTACAGTTATCTTGTTTTTCTTTTCAGTACTTTTTCATGAGATGAGCCATTCCCTGGTAGCCAGGAAACAGGGGATACCGGTAAACCGGATATCCCTGTTTATATTCGGGGGGATGGCCCAGATAGAAAAAGAAGCTGATAATCCGGGAAGTGAATTTGTAATGGCAGTGGCGGGGCCGCTGGCTTCATTTTTCCTGGCCCTGGTGTTTGGGATGGGATGGCTGGCTGCCAGGGGGACAGCAGTGGCGGTAGAGCCTTTAAGGTATCTTACCATTATAAATATAATGCTGGGAGCGTTTAACCTCCTGCCGGGATTTCCCCTGGATGGGGGCCGGGTGCTGAGGTCCATTATATGGAAAACTACCGGGAATCTTAACCGGGCTACCTATATTGCCATGATATCGGGAAGGGTTATAGGGTTTTTGATGGTGGCAGTAGGTATACTGTTTATCTTTATAGGTAATTTTTTAGGGGGAGTGTGGCTGGCTTTCATAGGCTGGTTTCTGCAGTCCTCTGCTTATAATAGTTATCGCCAGACAGTGTTTGAATCAGCGGCCAAGGGAGTTAAAGTGGCAGATGTGATGAATGAAAACATAATAACTGTACCCCGGACTATTACTTTAGAAGAGCTAATTGACAATTATTTTATGAAATACAACTATGGCCGGTTTCCGGTGGTAGAAGGAAAAAGAAACCATAGGTTCATAGGAGTGATATCCCTGCATGATGTCAAAAGCTTTTCCCAAGAAGAAAGAATTAGCACCATGGTAGGTGAAGTGGTCAAAACCTTCAGCCCCCAAGAAGTGATAAACCCTGATATGGAAATAAGTGAAGCCATAAAACTAATGTCATCCCATGACCTGGGCCACCTGGTAATAATGGATGGCGAAAAGGTTAAAGGCATAATTACCAGAAGCGATGTTATGAGATTTATCAAACTACAGAGCGAGCTGCACTGATAAGCCAGTGGGCCCAAAAAGGAAAAGCATTGGTTTTAAGGCTGCTGAAAAACCGTAACTTCATATTTTTGCTGGCACTGGTTCTGGGCCTGGCCTTAGGGGATAAGGCCAGCTGGGCCAGGCATATCACAGTACCAGCCCTGGGACTGGTGATGACAGTATCCATGGTCCAGCTTCCCTTAAGCTCCATGGTTCCCCTAAAGCAGGTAATTAAACCGGTGCTGTGGACCATAATACTAAATTATGTAGTATTCGGGGCCCTTACGCTGGTCTTAGCTAAATATTTAGCTCCCAATGAACAGATCTGGTACGGGTTTGTGGTGCTGGCTTCAGCTCCACCAGGAGTAGCCATTGCTCCTTTTACCGGTATTTTAAAGGGAAATGTAAAATTCTCCTTAATGGGGGTAATAGGAGCCTATCTGGCTTCCCTGGTAATAATACCCCTGGCGGGATGGTGGTTTGTAGGCAGCAGTTTTCTGGATCCGGTAAAACTGGTGCTGGTGCTGGTGGAACTTATCATCGCCCCTTTTATAATAGCCCAGGTTCTTATCAAGTTAAAGGTTTCCTCCTATATTAATAAATGGCGGGGCCCATTGGTAAACTGGGGCTTGTTCCTGATTATTTTTGCAGTCATCGCTTTAAACCGGGATGCGCTGTTTAGCCAGCCTTCCATCTTGCTGTATACCCTGCTGATAGTGGGCATTCCCCTGTTTGGCCTGGGATTTTTAATAGAATTTATTGTATTTAAGTTAAAGGTAAAGCCCCGAAACCGGAGCAGTTTGGTACTTCTTTCCAATATAAAGAACGGCGGTTTTGCTGCTGCTACAGCCCTGGCCCTGTTTGGCGACGAAGCTTCTTTGCCGGGAGCGGTGGCCAGTGTGCTTATCATCATATACCTGGTTATACTCACTCTCAGAGTTAAAAAATACTCCCAATAGTTATAAAAGTATTATAACTTTAATAATAACATATATATTTAAATATATCTTGACATATATTTTTTATTATATTATTATTTAAATTGTTATTAGTGTTAATAGTTTAATTGAAAATTAAATAAGTCAACTTTAGTAATAGAGGCTAAGACCTGCAATTCGCAATTTGGGCACCTAGAATTGCAGGGAGCCAGTGGTGCAACCGGCTATTACTCTTTTTCTTTCTAATATAAAAAGATAATTGCCATTTAGCCTCTAGCTGAATGGCTTTTTTTATAGGGAAAGAAAATAATGAAAACTAAATTTAATAAAAAACTAAGTGCAGTAATAGTAATGATAGCAGTGGCGGTTTTGTTTGCATCGTCGTTTGCCATTACCAGTTTTACTGATAAAGCAAAGGTTAATAACCTGGCCCAGGACAGCAGCACTTATGTGGCAGGCTTAAGCCAGGGCCAGCAGGTACAGGCCTTAAGAGCTGAATATGTTAATGATGGGCAAAGCCAGGCTGAAACTATTATGGCTAATTTGGGCCAGAATATTGATCAATATGCAGTTAAGGCCAAACAGCAGGATGCCAATGTAAAGGGCAGCAGCGAAGGCACCAGCTTGCCTGCTGCGGTTCAAAACACTGTGCAGCCGGCTAACCTGAATTCCTATGAGCAGCAAGTGCTGGATTCGATAAATAATATAAGGGCAGCCAATGGTTTAGGGCCCCTTGCTGCATCCCAGACTTTAACCAATATAGCCAGGTCCAGGAGTGCAGACATGCTGTCCAGGGGATACTTTTCCCATTATACTCCGGAAGGCTTGAACATATTTAACATACTTAAGAGTAATGGTATTTCTTACCGAAATGCAGGGGAAAACCTGGCTCATTCCCAACCCGCCTCTGCCGGCACACCCCAGGCCTTTGCTGATGCCTGGATGAACAGCCCTACACATAGGGCCAATATATTAAGGGGAGAATATGGCCAAATAGGTATCGGGCTGGCTGAAAATGGGGGAAGAAGAGTAGTTACCACTGTATTTATGAATTAATTTTATATAGATTTCTTACTGTAAAAGGAGAAGAAGATGGACGCCACAAAAATGGTCTTTGGAATAGATATTCTGGATTATGACCATATGGATATTAAGGATAGCCACAAATGGCTAATAGAAACCAGGTTTTCGACCCAAGAACTGGATGAGATAGCCAGTGATCTTATTAATAAAAAGGGAAAGTTCGCCAAAGTTTCTGCAGCTTCCCTGGCTTCAGAAATGGAACATATGAACTGTATCAGGATATTAGAAGATTTAACCGGCATAATCCAGCATACTTCAGAGTATGAGCTATAACTAAAGATACAATCTAAATTAAGAGGCTTCTGCCGGTTAGCGGTAGGGGCCTCTTAATTTTATAAATTGCTGTCATCCTGGCTCTTGCCACAAATAGTCTGTTAAGTGCCCAGCAGAGGTTATATAATTATCTTTACAAAATTATTCTCTTTTTTATATTATGCTGATAACATGATTAAAGGTTGATATTATGGAAAGCCTTCACTCAATTTTAAATTTACTGGGCTATGCTTTTGCCAAACAGAAGGATTACCAGCAGGCCGAAAAGCACTTTGCTCAAAGTGTAGCCAAGTCTTCTGGTTTTGCTTACGGATATTATAATCTAGGCCTATCTGAGCTGAGACAGCAAAAATATGCAGAAGCTAAAGCTGCATTTGAACAAGCCCTAAAACTGGATAATGATTTGGCTAAAGCCAGGTATAACCTGGGGGTAACTGAAGGAAAACTGGGCAACTTCAAACAGGCCGAGGAAATATTTAAACAGCCCATAGAGGTTAACAGTGATTTTATGGCGCCACGTCTTTCCGGCTTGAAGCTAAACGTAAAAGACTATAAGGATACAGGCCAAATCACGGAAGCCCATAGGCAGGAGTGGAGGCAGTTTATTTTGGATATAAGGCTTACCAAACAGTTTGAAGAGGATGAAAAACAGCTAAAGCAAGCGGCTCAAGATGATTTGGATTTAAGTAAAAGATGGCATGAATTTGGCTTAAGTGTTTACCACCGCCAAAAATTTGAGGAGGCAGAAAAGGTATTTAAAAAAAGCATGGCCATAGAAGCCGAATACATAAATATATTTTATTCCTACTCAGTTAACAAGCTTAGGGAAAATGATTACTTGCAGGGCAGGCAAGCCTTAACCAAAATCCTGGATTTGATGGAGAACTACCGGCAAGCTTCCCTGGTATTGGGGGCTGCCTTGGGGCAGCTTGACAAATACCAGCAGTCCCAACAGGTATTTGAGGATCTAGTAGACCTGTTCGGCCAGGACATAGATGTATTAGACGGCTTGGCGGTAGCTTTAACCAAGCAAAAAAAATTACCGCAGGCAGAGCTTACATACCAGACCATGCTGGATATGGACCCCAGCAATGCTGATATAAGGTTCCGGTATGCCCAGGTCCTGTACAGGCAAAAAAAGCTGCAGCCGGCAGCTGAATATTTTAAGCAGGCGGTAGGTTTAAAGCCTGATCATACCCAGGCTAAAATAAAATTGGGTTACTGTCATTTAGGTTTACAGCAGTACGAGGAAGCAGAAAAAGTATTTGGGAAACTGGTGGCAGACGGGGACCGGGGCATAGAAGTAGTGGAAAAATATGCAGAAAGCTTGTATAAGCAGCAAAAATATGGGCAGCTTTTAAAATTTAGCGAACAAATGAAAAGCCAGGCTACTGATGCACTAGTGGAGATGGAAGCAGAAAGCAGCTTAAGGTCAGGCTTATGGGAAAGGGCGGAAAAAGCTTTCAACCAGCTTCTGGCCAAAGAAAATAAGCAAGAATATTTACTGGGCTTGGGCCAGGTTTACCTAAAACAAAAAAAATATGTTCAGGTGCAGCAGGTATTGGAGCAGGTTATATCCCAAAGCCCCCAGAATCAGCAGGCTTATTATTTTTCAGGGTTAGCTCACAGTGGCCAGGGAGAGCTTAATAAGGCTCTGCGGGCCTTTGAAAAGGTTATCCAGCTTAGCCCTGAGCATGTCTTAGGGTGGTATGTATTAGGAATTACCAGGGGGGATCTCAAACAGTATGACCAGGCCATGGAAGCCTTCAGGAAGGTTTTAACCTTAAAGCCAGATCACAAGGAAGCTTTAAATAACTTGGGGGTATGTGCTTACAAATTACGGGATTATGAGCAGGCAGAACAATATTTTAAAAAAGCGTTAGAGATTGACCAAAATTATGGGGAAGCCTGGTATAATCTGGGCATTTGCCTGGGCAGCCAAAATAAGGTTTCAGAATCGATGCAGGCCATTGCCAGATCCAAACAGGTTACCAGCGGACAGTAGAGGTAGGCCCTATCCTGCAAACCATGCTTACAATTATCCTAAACAGTTTTACCAATATCAATATAATCACCTTGGCTAGTAGAAACTAATTTGCGGTAATGCTACAGATAGGTCTATATTATTGCTGCCATTGCGGTAATTATACAACTATTATAGTTATGTTACAAAATAATTTTATTTATCAGGCAAAAACTGACCTGAAGTGTATGCCGGTAAGGGAAAATCCAATAGCATAAGCCAATTTATTAGGATGTTTAAATAAGCTCCACGCCATTAGGTTCCAGAAGTGCCTTCTTCCTGCATCTTTTACTCCCAGCAGCCATATTGAGGCAAAAAAGGCTTTAATATGGTAGAGTCGAAGCTTTTGCAGGCCTCTTTTAGGAGGCTTGTAATTAATTATAAAGGTCTTTATCCTTTCATAATACTGTTTAGGGGCATATATATTGTCCACTATCTTTTTATAACCATCCAGAAGGGCTTGCTTGCCCATCTTGGGTATAAAGTTTAAGGATATGGCATTGGTATTATTGGCAGCAGTATCACCTAAAAGCCTTTTGGTTTCTTGAAGCCTCTGGTACAGCCTGGTTTTAGGCAGGGCAGTCAACACTCCTACCATGGCGGTTACTATTCCGCTTTTTTGTATAAAATCAATTTGTGACTGGAATATGCTGGGGGTGTCACTGTCAAATCCTACTATAAATCCCCCTTGTACCTCAAAACCTTCTTTCTGAAGCGTTTTTACTGAATCAATAAGATCCCGGTTCTGGTTTTGGTATTTACTGCATTCTTCCAGGCCGGCCGGATCCGGGGTTTCAATGCCTACAAATACGGCAGTAAAACCAGCTTCAGCCATAAGCTTCATCAGTTCCTGGTCATCGGCCAGGTTGATGGAAACCTGGGTGTTGAAGGAGAAGGGGAAATTTTTTTTCTTCTGCCAGTTTATCATGGCTGGCAGATGTTCCTTTTTCAGTTTTCCCTTATTTCCGATAAAGTTATCATCCACAAAAAATATCCCGCCCCTGTATCCCAGATTGTATATGGTTTCCAGCTCGTCTAATACCTGCTGGCTGGTCTTGGTTCGGGGAACCCTGCCGTTTAACTTGACTATGTCGCAGAATTCACAGTTGAAGGGACATCCCCGGGAAAACTGTATGCACAGGGAATTGTATTTGGTTATATCTATCTGGGTCCAGTCAGGTATGGGAGAGGTGGTAATATCTGGAAAAGACTGACATTCATACCTGGGTTTTAATGTACCTTTTTCAACATCATTTACAAATTGGCCCAGGGTCTCTTCAGATTCTCCTATAAACAGGTGATCCACATGAGTGTAATGTTCCCATCCGGTGGTAAACAGGGGTCCTCCTGCTACCACTGGTTTACCCAGCTGCTGAACCATTTGTATTACCTGGTCTGAAGATTTCTTCTGAACTATCATGGCACTTACAAATACATAATCAGCCCATAGTATGTCCTGGTCGGTAAGCTGTTGAAAATTAAGGTCCAGTATCTTCTTTTCCCATTCCGGGGGCAGCATAGCAGATACGGTAAGCAGTCCCAGGGGGGGAAAGGCAGATTTTTTATTTATAATATTTAAAACCTTCTTAAAACTCCAGAAAGTTTCGTCATATTGCGGATAAACCATAAGTATTTTTTTATTCATAATCTAATTATTCCTCCATTTAAAATTCAAATTCAATTCTTACAAATATTACCTTTAAAGTAAAGGCAGCCAATAATAGCTTACCTTAATAGACAGTATTGAGGCTGAAAAGTTTTAAATACTTAATGCTTTTTAAAATAAACAGGCTTAAGGGCAACATTTGCATTGCTGTAATTTCTTATCTGGGCTTATAATAAGTGTATGGCAATTTAGACCTAAGGGGCAATAATGGCAGAACCAAGCCAGAAACTGGTGATTATATGGTCCAGCGCAGACCGTGAAGTAGCCAAGGAAATGGTGTTTATGTATGGCTATAATTCTAAGAAAAACGGGTGGTGGGAGGATATCACCCTTATTGTATGGGGCCCTGCTACCGATTTATTGAGCCAGGACTATGAGCTGCAGGAGTACATATTTAAGATTAAGGAAGCTGGAATTAAGCTGGAAGCCTGCAAAACCTGTGCGGATGACTATGGGGTAGCATCCAGGCTTAATTCGCTGGGTATTGAGGTTAAATACATGGGGGAGCCCTTAACCCAGTATCTTAAGGAAGGCAGAAAGATACTAACTTTTTAGTATTAATACAGGGATAGAAACCATTAAGCCGGGGGAATGCCAGGAGCAATATCCATGTTTTTTGGCAGTTGGTTTTCTTTTTCTGTAGACGGCCCGTAGCTAGCTTTTTTTATTTGCCGCCTATAACGGTTAGGGAATAGGTTATACAGTTTACGAACATAATCTAGGAACAAAGATAACCCCAGCTCCTTTAGTGCATGCACGCTATTCTATTTACTTTTTATCAGGTCAATTGACTATTAGGGCAAGTTACACTGGTTTTTGCTATTAATACTAATCTCGTTTTACTTTTTTTAGCTACTATAATATACTAATTTAGTTTTGGGCAAATGTTAATAACTAAGGAGAAGCAATAATGGAGCAAAAAGAAATAGTTGTAGTGGGGGGAAGTGCTGCCGGGCTTACCGCAGCCATTACTGCCCGGAGGTTTTATCCCCATAAAAGCATACTGATGATAAGGAAGGAGGAAAAAGTCCTTATACCTTGCGGAATACCCTATATCTACGGCACGGTAGGCACCCCGGATAAAAATCTTATACCGGATGCAGCTTTAGAGAAAAATAATATTGAACTGCTGCTGGATGAGGTTAAGGATATAGATAAGGGCCAAAAAACTATACATTTGGCCTCCGGGGACCAGGTAGGTTATGAAAAACTTATTTTAGCTACCGGGTCTGAACCTGTAGTACCCCCTATTGCTGGAGTAGACAAGGAAAATGTGTTTGCTGTCTGGAAGGATGTCTCTTATTTGAATAATTTGCTGGATAAGGTAAACCAAGCCCGTAATATTGTGATTATTGGCGGAGGTTTTATTGGTATGGAATTTGCTGATGAATGCAGAAAAAATAGGGAGGTAAACATAACGGTGGTAGAAATGCTTCCCCATTGCCTGATGCTGGTATTTGAGCAGGAACTGTGCCGGAAGGCAGAAGAGATAGTCAGGTCTAGCGGAGTAAAGGTTTTAACTGGAGAAAAGGTAGAGGCTATTACGGGACAGGATAGGGCTGAAGGTGTAAAGTTAGCCAGCGGCCAGGTAATTGATGCTGATATGGTTTTAATAGGCATAGGGGCTAAAGCTAACGTAGGGCTGGCCCAAAAAGCGGGTATTAAAATAAGTGCTGCTGGAACTATTGAAGTAGACAGGTATATGCAGACCAAGACCAGTGATATATTTGCCGCGGGAGACTGCTGCCAGAAATTGTCTTTCTTTACCCAGAAGCCTTCCAATTTGATGCTGGCTTCAGTGGCTACCTATGAAGCCAGGATAGCAGGGGCAAACCTATATAAAAAGCATAGGGTAAACCAGGGAGTTATCGGAGCATTTTCCACGGTAATAGGGGATACTGCTTTTGCCAGGGCTGGTTTATCAGTTAAGGAAGCGGAAGAAAATGGCTATGAAGTAGTGGTTGGATCTGCCGAGGGGCCTAACCGGCATCCAGGCTGTATGCCCGGGGGCAGCAACCTTCAGGTTAACCTGGTATTTGAAAAAGGAACACGGAAAATAATTGGAGGCCAGGTAAATGGGGCCAAATCAGGGGGAGAGCTGATTAATTTGGTTAGTGCTTGTATCTCTACTGGTATGATTGCCGATGATATCAGTACTTTCCAGATGGGTACACATCCTGCTCTTACTGCTTCCCCGGTAGCTTACCAGATGAGTAATGCTGCTGAAATGGCTGTAAAACAGCTTAATTTATAAGTACCATAATTCTATGGGGCTGCGGCTTTGGCTGCAGCCCTGTTTATTATGAATCCTTAATATAATAAATATTGTGATAATAAGCCGGTAGTGCTATAAACAGAACTAACATAAAAATTAAGGGGGGCAGGATGCTAAAGGAATTAAAGGAATTTATATTGAGGGGAAGCGTGATGGACCTGGCAGTGGGTATAGTAATCGGGGCTGCTTTTACTGCCATTGTCAATTCCCTGGTAAATGATATATTGATGCCTTTTATAGGCTGGCTGCTGGGTGGAAGGGATTTTAGCAACTTGTTTGCAGTGCTGAGACAGGGAAGTAGCCCTGGACCTTATGGTACGCTGGCTGAGGCTGCAGAAGCAGGTGCAATAACTATCAATTATGGTTTGTTTATAAACAGCATCATCATATTCATAATTGTAGCCGTAACCTTGTTTTTTATCATAAAGGGTATAAACAGCTTAAGGCGAAAGGAAGAAAAAGAACCCAGCCAGGAAACCAGCAAGAAATGCCCTTATTGCCAGAGCGTTATAAATATTGAAGCGGTTAGATGTCCTAACTGTACTTCAGACCTGTCATAAAATTTGGAAATGTTACCCTGTTTTGAGATATAATATAGGAAATTTAAGCTTTATTTAGGTTAAAGGAAAAGGATGAATAAAGATAATAATAACTTGGAGCTGCTGCAGGAACATGTATACGAATGGGAAGAAGAAGTAGACTCGCTTAAAGAGGAATTAAATAGTTCAGAGGACGAGCTGAGGAAAAAGTTTAGCAAGCGCATAAAAGAACTGGAAAGTAAGATAAAGAACGCTAGAAAAAAGATTTCAAGCCAGGAAAAAAAAGAAAGCCGCCAGCAATAATAACCTATTTTTCTTGCATATTTCCAAAAAATTGTATTTAAATTAATATAGTAAAATAATAATAACTAATTAGGGAGGGGAAATATGCAGAATCCAGCTTCCAAAATCACCTTTAGGTATCTCCGCGGTTTTAACGGGGCCATGGCTGCCCTGCATTTTATTCAGGCAGTATTGATGCTGGTAATGGGGCTAACTATTACCAATATCAAGGATTTCAAGCTTCCCTTTACTGTATCCTTTCTTACTTATGACACCAATATGGGCAGGCTGGTTTCCGATACCAATAACATAGGTAATATTCCCATAGGGGCTATGGTTTCCATCTTTTTATTTATGTCGGCTATTGCTCATTTTCTGGTGGTGCTTCCCAAGATCAACATTTCCTATAACCGTAACCTGGAGAGGGGAATAAATTATTTCAGATGGTTTGAGTATGCTTTAAGTTCTTCAGTTATGATTGTAATTATTGCTATGCTGTTCGGGGTGTATGATGTGGGAAGCATTATATTAATCATTGGGCTTAATGCCACTATGAACTTGTGCGGCCTAATGATGGAGATACATAATCAAACTACGGCCAAAACCAATTGGACCGGCTTTATAGTGGGCAGCTTTGCTGGAGTTTTCCCCTGGATTATAATCCTGATGTACTTTTTAGGAGGTGGCAATTACAGCCAGATACCATGGTTTGTATATGCCATATTTGGCTCCTATTTTGTATTCTTTAACCTGTTTCCCATTAATATGGTGCTGCAGTACAAGAAGGTAGGAAAGTGGAAGGACTATCTTTACGGGGAACGGGGCTATATCATATTGAGCCTGGTGGCTAAAACCCTACTGGCCTGGCTGGTTTTTGCCGGAACCATGCAGCCGCAATAACCTGCCTGGGGAAGCGGCTGGTTTCTGGTTGCCATTGATTTTGATAAGTATATAATCTTATACCAAGTATTTATTTTAACTGGTACCGGCGACGGATCATGTCTGAAAATATTATTGAAGTAGAAGGTTTATCTAAAAGCTTTGGGAAGATAAAAGCGGTAGACAATATTTCCTTTGAGGTTAAAAAAGGGGAAATATTTGGTTTTTTGGGTCCCAATGGAGCGGGCAAAACTACTACCATAAACATCATCTGTACCCTGCTTAATAAAAGCCAGGGCAAGGTTACTCTTTGCGGCCTGGATGTAGATAAACACCGCAATAAGATAAGGGGCTGCATAGGGCTGGTTTTTCAGGATCCCAGCCTGGATGACCGGTTAACTGCTACCGAAAACCTTTATTTTCATGCCCTGCTCTATAATGTAGCCCGGAAGGAGATCAGGGAAAGGATGGACCAGGTGTTGGAGATGGTTAATTTAAGCAGCCGCAGAAATGATCTGGTAAGGACTTTTTCCGGGGGTATGAGAAGAAGGCTGGAGATAGCACGGGGCTTGATGCATTACCCTAAAGTCCTGTTTTTAGATGAGCCTACTTTGGGTTTGGACCCCCAGACCAGAAACCGGATATGGGACTACATTATTGATTTAAAAAAGAAAACGGATATAACTATTTTCCTAACCACCCATTATATGGATGAGACTGAGATATGTGACCGCATAGCCATTATAGATTATGGGAAAATTATTGCCTTAGATACCCCTGAACATTTAAAAAACAGCATAGGAGGGGATATTATAAGTGTAAGCTCTGCCCATAATGAAAGGCTGGCTGAATTTATAAAAACAGAACTGGGCCAGGATATTGAGTTTGGAGCTGAAGGCCAGATAAAGTTTGAAGTAAAGGAAAGCTCCAGTTTTGTACCTGATTTTATAAAAAGCAGCCCGGTAGAAATCCTATCTATCAGCGCCCGCAAACCTACCTTAAATGATGTTTTTTTGCATTTGACCGGGAGGGAGATAAGGGAAGAGACCTTAAGCAGCAAAGATGAATTTAGGTTAAGGGCCAGAAACAGGATGAGACATCGGTAAAGGGATTTGTTTATGAAAAAAGAGCTGGCAGGAATTTACACTATTTGGCTAAGGGATATTAAAAGATACTACCGGGATAAACCCCGTATTATTGGATCTTTTGCCCAGCCCATACTGTTTTTGGTGGTCCTGGGAAGTGGTTTGGCCAGCTCCTTTGCTTTCTTTGGCAGCAGCCGGGGCGGGGACTACCTTGATTTTATGTTTCCCGGAATAGTCGGAATGACGGTGCTGTTTACTTCTTTTTTTGGGACCATGTCCATAGTATGGGACCGGGAATTTGGGTTTTTGAAGGAAATGCTGGTATCGCCGGTGTCCCGGGTATCTATTGTAATCGGCAAAATCCTAGGCAGCTCCACCATCGCCTTAATACAGGGGGCTATCATATTGTTGTTTTCCCCCTTGCTTAGCCGCAGCCTTACTGTATTGTCGGTAGTCAAGTCCTTTGGCCTTATGTTTCTGGTCGCAGTCGCCATTTCTTCCATGGGCATACTTTTGGCTTCTGTAGTGAAAACCATGCAGGGTTTCCAGGTCATTACCAACTTTTTATTGATGCCCATGTTCTTTTTATCCGGAGCCATATTCCCCCTAATTGAAGCTCCCCAGTGGATGATTTTTTTATCCAGGATAAATCCCTTAACTTATGGCATTGATGCCATAAGGTATGTGATGCTCCAGGATATATCCATGCAGGTATTTCCATTATGGATAAATATTGTAGTGCTTCTTTCCCTTACTGCTGCCGCCAGTGTATCCGGTGCTTTTCTGTTTAACCGCCAGCAGTAGCAAAAGGCAGGGCAAAAAAGACAATTAAGATGGATAAAATAGGAAGAGCTGGAAAAATTTGTCCATTAAAAGCATACAGCAATTATGATATTATTTAGGCTAGAGGGCCAAGGGCCCTTACAGATAAAAATGTAAAAATTAGATGGGGGAGAGATGCGTTATATCAATTTAGGCAAAACAGATATCAAGGTTTCAGTGATAGGTTTTGGGGCCTGGGCCATAGGGGGATGGATGTGGGGTGGTACCGACCACCAGCAGTCAGTAAGGGCAGTAGAGGCAGCCATTGATGCCGGCATCAACCTAATTGATACTGCTCCTGCTTATGGGCAGGGGCTTTCTGAGCAGATAGTAGGGCAGGCCATAAAAGGCAAGAGGGACCAGGTAATTATTGCTACCAAATGCGGCCTGGTATGGAATGTAGAGAGAGGGGAGCACTTTTTTGATTATCAATCAGGCCAGCAGGTTTATAAATATTTAGGGCCGGAGTCTATCCGGTATGAAATTGACTTAAGCTTAAAGCGGCTGGGTATAGACCATATTGACTTATACCAGACTCACTGGCAGGATACGAGCACTCCCATTGAAGAAACCATGGGTACATTAATGGAGCTAAAGAAAGAGGGTAAAATCAGGGCTATTGGGGCCAGTAATGCTACCTTAGATCAGCTAAAACAGTATGACCAATATGGCCAGCTGGATGTA
This sequence comes from Actinomycetota bacterium, assembly GCA_028698215.1. Lineage (NCBI taxonomy): Bacteria > Bacillati > Actinomycetota > Actinomycetota bacterium. The sequence continues at coordinate 62,791 of JAQVDY010000009.1, forward strand.
GACCAGGAAAAGTACAGCTTGATTGATACTGCGGTAGAAGAAGAAGTCCTGCCCTGGTGCCAGGAAAATAAGGTTACTATGCTGGCTTACAGCCCCATAGGACAGGGACTGCTTACTGGGAAACTGGATCCGGACCGTGAATTTGAAGGTGATGATTTGAGAAAAGGCAACCCCAGGTTCAGTGCTAAAAATAGGAAGATGATGCAGGATATACTGAACCTTTATTTTAAGCCTATTGCTGATAAATACGGCCTGTCGCTTACCCAGCTTTCAGTAGCAACTCTGGTTTCCCAAGAAAATGTTATAGCTTTGTGCGGGGCCAGAAGCCAGCAGCAGGTAGAGGAAAATGCCCGGGCAGGAGAGCCGGTAATTGAACCGGAAGATATTGCTGCTGTCAGGCAGGCTTTATCTGATGTGGATATTTAACTGGAGGGATAGCATTATAATAGGCCAGGTTTAGCTGCCGCTGCCCAAGCTTTGGTGCAGCCTTTGCTTCATCTGGTCTATCAAGTTCCGGGAAGAGGGGTCTACCCCGTTTAGTACGGCCAGGTAAATAGAAATCCAGTCAGCCAGGTAAATCCCATAGAAGGCTTTTAAGGCTTTGCTTTCTCCCTTTAAGGTGATTTCTTCAAAATTCAGCCTTTTTTCAAAAAGCATGCCTTTAAATATTTCAATTCTCTTCCTTATTTCTTTTCTTTCTTCATTATCTGATATAAATAGGATAAAGAATTTATCCCTTAGCAGGCTTCTCATTTCCCAGGCGGCTATTTCATCATGGTCCAGTTCTGGTATGGAATAAAAGTGGGCAAAGTTTTTGCTGTTTACACATAACTGGCTTTTAAGCCGGCAGCAGATGGCATTGGTTACGGGAGTCCCCCCATATATTACCGGTATATGCTGGTACAGGTTTAAGGCAGTCCTTTTAGCCAGATTCTTATATATCTTTACATCGGGGCTGAATTCCCGGATGCATTCAAACAGCGCATTTTCAATTTCGTCCCAATCTATGCCCAGCACGCACACTTCATTGGTGATGCAGATATCCAGGGCATTGGTCCGGTTTAAGGTGTTAACCAGCAATGCATACATATAGCCTATGGCCATCCTGGATTTGATACTGGTCTGGTATTCAATTAGAAGCATATCCTGCCTGCCGCTGGCCAGCTGTTTTAGCTGTCCCCCGGCAGTGATGGCGATTATCCTGATCCCTTTTTGGAGCAGGGTATTTACTGCATCCAGGACTTCCAGAGTTTCGCCGCTATGGGAGAGGACTATTACCAGGGTGTCCTTATCTACCCAGGAGGGAACGGTATTTTTAGAGCTGAATACAATAGGGATATGGATACGGTTTATGTCTATTGCTTCCAGCAGCATATGGGCCAGGAATGCAGAGTTTCCTATTCCAATAACCAAAGCATTCTTGTAGTCCTGCCTTAGATCGAAATTTATATCCTGTATGGAGGCTTCTGCCTGTTTGAACTGTTTTGGGAAATTAAACAGTATGTCTAGAATGTGGCCGGGGTCATGGTCGTAAATGAATTTTTCATTTTCCAAACGTTCCAATTTATCCCCTCTTTTTAATTTTGCCTATTAACTTGTTTTTATTTTTGGGTAAATATTATAATATTTAGGGTAATAAAACAATTACAATACCGCCTTATGATGATTCTTAAAGAACTTGAATGCAGGCTAGATAAGCTTTTTGTAAAATCCCGGGCTGAGAGTTGGGATAATCCCGGGCTTCAGGTGGGCAGCCTGGATAGCAGGATAGATAAAGTGCTGGTTACTTTAGATGTAAATGAGCAAGTCCTGAGTGAAGCGGTAAAAGGCAGAGCCAGCCTTATAATATCCCATCATCCATTGATCTTTAATCCCTTAAAATCTGTTACCGATAAGACTTACGGACAGAAGTTAATAAGGGCTTTGATAAAAGAGGATATAGCAGTATACTC
>JAQVDY010000010.1 GCA_028698215.1 Actinomycetota bacterium
TGGATCTCATAGGTTTGACGGTTATTGATATGGTGGAGGCGGCGGGAATCGAACCCGCGTCCGAAGATATTGCCACTTGAACCTCTACAAGCTTATCCCTTATTTTATTTTCACTTTTATGCCTGGTAAGAGCACCATTCATAAAAGCTAGCCCGTATAAATTTCCCCAGTTATACCTACAGACAGAACATAGCCGGGTATCCTGCTAAACGGCGCCTATCGAAAAGCACAGGAACCTTTTCGTAGACGAGCAACGTTAAACTACGCTGCTAAAGCTAACTGTGTATCGTCAGCATTTATGTTTATTTTCAGCTTTTTACGAGTTCTGATACTCGGCTTGCCATCCAAGCTCAACCTATCCCCGTCGAATCCAATTCGCCCCCATATAGAAGCTAAATTATCATACAACAATATCACTTATATTTCAAAGCCCTATTTATTTCCCTCTTCATCTCCCGTTCCTGTATATCCCGCCTCTTATCTCTTTTTACCTTGCCCTTGGCCAAGGCCAGTTCTACCTTAACCCGGTTATCTTTAAAATAAACTTCCAGAGGCACCAGGGTCAGGCTTTTATCGGTCAGCTTTCCAGCCAGCCTGTCTATTTCCTTCCGGTGCATCAACAGTTTCCTGGTTCTCACCGGGTCAATTTCTTCTATCCTGGCTTTATCATAAGGGGATATATGCACATTATATAAAAGCAGCTGCCCATCTCTAACCCGGGCAAAACTATCTTTTAAGTTTATCTTATGCTCCCTTATGGATTTAACCTCACTGCCCTTTAACACTATACCTGCTTCAAAATTATCCAGTATGAAAAAATCCCTTAAAGCCTTCTTGTTCTTCGCAGCCAGGACCCTATGCTGGTCACCTTTTTTAGCCATCCTGATCACCAATCATGGAAATTAAGGTTTCTTTCGCCTGGTTTAGCTGAGTATCTTCTTCTGCTTCCAGGTCCAGCTCTACCGCCAGGTCAGGCTCTACCCCTACCTCATTAATAGATTTTCCACTAGGAAGCAGGTAATTGGCGGTAGTTAATTTTAAACCGGCGCCATTGGATAACTCCTGTATGGTTTGTACAGTACCCTTTCCAAATGTGGTATTTCCCACCAGCACCGCCCTACCATTTTCCTGCAAGCATCCTGCCACCAATTCAGAAGCACTGGCTGAAAACTCATTTACCAGCACTACCAGTGGTATATCTACCAACCCGCCTTCCTTGGCATTGAAAGTAGAAGTCCTTTCGTTTTCCCCTGACCTGCCCTTAACCATAACTATAATGCCATCATCCATAAACAAATCGCATACCGCTACTGCATCATCCAGCACTCCCCCTAAATTGTTGCGCAGGTCAATGATTATGCCTTGTGCACCTGCCTCCATCAGCTCTTCTATTTCTTCTTCCAGCTTCTCTGCTCCCCGGTCCTGGAATCCAATATATTGGACATAACCGATGTTTCCATCCTGCAGTTCTGAGAAAACATTGGGAACGTAAAACTGCTGCCTGGTAATATCCACTTTAAATCTCTTGTTTTCTGAAGTCCTGTATATAGTAAGGTTAACAGAAGTGCCTTCCTCCCCTTTTATCTTGGTTACCACTTTTTCCAACGGCAATCCCTTGGTAGCTTCCCCCTCTACCTCAGAAATTATATCTCCTTCCTTTAGGCCTGCTTCCCCGGCAGGGGTATCTTCTATTACGGTTACTATAACCACCCTTTCCTGCTCATCCTGGGTTACTATGACCCCGATACCGCTCATGGTGCCCTGGTAGGATTCCATTATCTGCTGGTATTCCTCCTGGCTAAAATAATCGGCATACTTGTCATCCAGGCCTTCCAGCATGCCTTCTATGGCATTTTGAAGCAGCTGCTCCGGAGGCTGGCGGTATATGGAATTCTTTAGTACAAGGTCTATGGCCTCCTGTAAAGGCTCTAGGCTAAAAGCTTGCTGGCTATCGCTAGCTTGGTTATCCCAGCCCAGCAAGCTCAGCCCCTGGTTATTGCTGGCTACCTGCTTAATGGTATAGAAGTTTATACCCAGCCAAAACCCCAGGCCGAATATAAGGATAATAGCCACCGTTACTGCTATAATTTTTAGGATTAAGCTTTTAAGCATTAAAAAATCACCTATCAGTTATAAAAAATACCAGTTATAAGTTATATGCTTTTGGGATAAAATGCAATATAAGCTTAAATATTATAGGAAGCCCATAGGGTTCTGGGCATTACCATTAATCCTGACTTCGAAATGAAGATGAGGGCCGGTGGACCATCCGGTAGAGCCTACATAGCCAATTACCTGTCCCCTCTGCACCATTTGGCCATTGGATACATTGAACCCGGACATATGCGCATACCAGGTAGCATATCCTCCCCCGTGGTAGATCATGATGGAATTGCCGTAACCCCCAAAATAACCAGCCTGTACTACCTGGCCGCCATCAGCAGCAATAATGGGAGTACCGTAAGGGGCAGCCATATCTATTCCTGAATGAAACCTCACATACCCAAAGATGGGGTGCATCCTGTTTCCAAACCCGGAAGTTATCCTGCCGGCAACAGGCCAGGCAAACTTGCCCCCGGGGGCGCTGCCGTAACGATAGCTATCCAGTATCCTTTTAACCTCAGATTCCTTGGATGCCAGCTGCTTTTCCATCTGGATGAGGGCATTCTTATTGGCAGTAGTCTGGTTTAGCAGGCTGTTTTTCTCATTATAGATGCCTTCTATTTCTGTTTTTTTGGATTCAGCCTGTACTACCAGGGCTTCTACCTTTGCTTTGCCTTCTTCCTGTTTCTCCCTCAGGTCCAGAATGGATTTTTTTACATTTAAGGTGGCTTGCTTCTTTTCCTTGATGGCAGTTATGATTTCGGTATCCTGTTCTGCCAGGTTATTCATCAGTTTGATACGGGATACAAATTCCAGGAAGTTTTCAGCCTTAAGCAGGATTTCTAATACGTTTATGTTCCTGTTTTTATATATGGAAGCTACCCGGTCATTAAGGACCTGGATTTTGGACTCCAGCTCCTGTTCAATATCCTTTAGCTCCTGTTCCTTTAATACCAGCTCAATAGTGGTTTTATCTATTTCTGATTTAGCTTCGGATACTTTGGCATTCAACCCTTCCAGTTCAGACAGGGCACCCAGCAGCTGGCCTTCTACTACCTCTACCTGCTGAATATATTCCTTTTCCTGTTTTTTGGTTTCCTCTATTTTTTCCTGGGTTTCTTTTCTTTCTTCCTGGATTTGTTCCAGCTCTTCTTCCAGGTTTTGGGCATGCAGCATGGAAGGTGAATAACCGAATAAAAAAGAAGTGGCGGCTATTATAATTGCTACAATTATGGCTATAAAGTTCTTACTGCAATTTTGCATAACAAAAAATATTTTTTGTTTTCCTTATTGTACCATACCTTTTATAAATGTTAACCCTAAACTTTAAGATATCTCCTAAGGGCTAAAGCACTGCTTAAAATTCCCACCAGTGCACCAAGGGCAATCAACGCCAGATAAATATAGATGGCAATATTACTGCTGCCCACAATGGCCAGATCCCTGATGCTCATAGTATCCACTATGGCCCTTTCTCCTTTAATAAGCAGGAAATTACCCAGAAAATAAAGGATCACTACTGCCAGTATGCTGCCCATAAAACCTTCAAAAAATCCTTCAAATAAAAAGGGTATCCTTACAAACCAATTGGAAGCCCCCACCAGTTTCATTACCTCTACTTCTTTTCTCCGGGCATGGATAGACAGCCTGATGGTATTGTAAATAAGCACAATGGTAGCCAGAAGCAGCACGATAATGATCAGCAGGGCGATGGTTCCTACTACTGCAATTACCGAAAACAGCTTATTGACATAATTCTGCCCATATATAACATCATTGACCCCCTCTATGTAGGTCCCATCCCGGTCTACAAACCTCAATGCTACCTGATCTACTTTCTCCGGGTCAATTAAGGTAATTTCAAACGAAGCGGGCAAGGGGTTGCCCTGGATTTCCTTTAGGATATCACTGCCTTCATTCTTTGCCCTGAATTGTTCCAGGGCCTGCTCCTTGGATATGAAATTTACACCCTTTATCTCTTCCCAGCCTTCAATTTCCTGTTCCAGGTAAACTTTTAGTTCGTCAGAAATATTGTCTTCCAAATAAACAGCAATTTCCACCTGGCTCTTAATGGAATTTAGAATCCCCAGGACATCGTATACTATTACTGAAAACAGGCCTACCATAAATAAAGTTATGGCCACGGTAGTAATAGCAGTAAAGGCCATAAGGAAGTTTCTTTTAAAATTTGAAAAGGTCTCTCCAAAATAATACTTGGCCCTGGTCATCAGTCTCCGTAAACCCCTCTCTTCTGGTCTCTTATTATTTCGCCGTTTTCCAGCTCTACTACTCTCCTCCTCATGGAGTTTACCACACTTTTGTCATGAGTAGCCATAACCACGGTGGTTCCGATTAAACTGATCCTGGAAAGCAGGGTCATAATACCGTCGCTGGTATTCGGGTCCAGGTTTCCAGTAGGCTCATCTGCTAACAGTATGGGGGGACGGTTAACAAAAGCCCTGGCTATGGAAACCCTCTGCTGCTCTCCTCCGGAAAGCTGATGGGGGAAAGAATGCATCTTTTGGTACAGGCCTACCAGCTTCAATACTTGGGGCACCTGGATATTTATGACATAGGTTGGTTTACCTATGACATCCAAGGCAAAAGCTACATTTTCAAATACGGTTCTATTGGGAAGAAGCTTAAAATCCTGGAAAACACAGCCTATATTTCTTCTCAAATGAGGTATACGGGAAGACTTTAATTTGCAGATATTCCTGCCGGCAATAAAAATGGACCCGCTGGATACATCATATTCCTTGATTAATAGTTTAATAAAAGTTGATTTTCCTGAGCCGCTGGGGCCTACCAGGAACATGAATTCCCCTTTTTTAACTACCACATTTATATTTTTTAAAGCGATGGTATTGTCATCATATATCTTGGTTACATTCTTAAATTCAATCATATTCATATTTAAAAAAGAAAGGTAATTTTTTTTAATAGATAGAGTTTAACCTCTGGCCAACATTTTTTCAAGATAACCCCTTATAAATTCGTCTATATCCCCATCCAGAACAGACTGCACATCCCCAATTTCCACTCCTGTACGGTGGTCCTTTATAAGTTGGTAGGGCTGCAGGGTATAACTGCGGATCTGGTTGCCCCAGGCTATGTCTTTCTGCTCTCCCCTGACTTTGTCCATTTCTTCCTGTTTCTTTTGAATCTCCAGCTCATAAAGCTTGGATTTAAGTATCTGCATGGCTGTCTGCCGGTTAAGCATCTGTGACCTTTCATCCTGGCAGCTAACCACAATTCCGGAAGGAATATGGGTTATCCTTACTGCCGAGTCAGTAACATTGACATGCTGTCCCCCCGCTCCGCTGGAACGGTAGGTATCTATTTTCAAGTCTTCCTTGTTAATGCTTATATCCACATCCTGCTCAAACAAGGGAGTAACCTCAACTGAAGCAAAAGAGGTATGCCTTCTTTTGGAAGAATCAAAGGGCGAAATACGGACCAGCCGGTGTATTCCCTTTTCCCCTTTAAGCAGGCCATAAGCATGGTCCCCAGTCACGGTAAGGGTAACATTCTTTATTCCGGCTTCGTCCCCTGCTGAAAAATCCACCACCCTGTATTTAAGTTTTTTCTTTTCCATCCACCGGGTATACATCCTCAACAGCATTTCTGCCCAATCCTGGGACTCTGTCCCTCCTGCCCCGGGGTGTATATTTAGAACGGCCGGATAGGAATCGTAGGGGCCGGACAGTATAGCTTGCTCTTCAATATCGTCTACCGCTTTTTTCAGTAGATCCAGGTTCTGGTTAAGCTCTGCCTCCAGTTTTTTATCAGGCCCTTCCTGCAGAAGCTGCAGGGCCAGCTCTACATCTTCAGCCAGCTGGCTGGCCTGGTGGTAGCGGTCAACTGCCTGTTTTACTGTATTCATCTCCTGTAAGGTTTGCTGTGCCTTTTCTTTCTGGTCCCAAAATTTTGGCTGCAGGGATTTCTTTTGTAGGGTATCCAGCCTCTCTTCCTTTTTACCTATTTCAAAGACAATCCTTTAAAAAAACCAGCTTCTCCCTTATTTCCTTTAATTTATCTGAGTAGTCATTTAACATAATTACCTTCCACAACATTTCTTATATTTCTTACCGCTGCCGCAGGGGCAGGGATCATTCCTTCCAACCTTGTCCTGGTGCGGAACTTGCTTAGGCTTAGCAGGTACAGCCTGGGAAGGACCGCTGGTGCTAATGTTTTCCAGGGGGTTGGGGCGGGGTTCCTGTTTTTTAGTTACCACTTTAGCATTAAACAAAAGCTTTACCGTATCCTGCCTTATTTCTGAGATAAGATCCTTAAACAAGGCAAAAGCCTCATGCTTGTATTCCACTAAAGGATCCCTCTGCCCGATAGCCCGGAGCCCGATACCTTCTTTTAAGTAATCCATTTCCAGCAAATGCTCCCTCCACCGGTTATCAATTACATCCAGCATTACCAGCCTTTCCAGGTTCCTCATAATTTCCGGGCCCAGTTCCTGTTCCCTCTGCTCATAAGCCTTTACCGCTTTTGCCTTTAAATCCTGGGTAAACTGCTCGGCTTTCAGGTTTTCCAAATCTAAATCATTATCCAGCATATCTTGGCCAAATTCGGCGGCCAAAACAGTCCCCAAGCCCTTAAGATCCCAGTTTTCAGGATAGTCATTTTTATTGATATGGGCAGCTGCCAGGTCATCTACCGCTTCACTGGTAAGCATAACAGCGGTCTGTCTTAAATCCTGCTCCAGCAGTACCTTTTTCCGGCGGCCGTAAATGATCTCCCTCTGCTTGTTCATTACATCATCATATTCTAAGACATGCTTCCTTATCTCAAAATTTCGGGATTCTACCTGTCTCTGGGCATTTTCTACCGCCCTGTTTATCATGGGATGCTGAATGGGCAGGTCATCTGGAAAACTAAACCTGTCCATTATGGCTCCTATCCGTTCAGAACCAAACAGCCTCAGCAGCTCATCCTCGGTGGAAAGGTAGAATTGGCTGGAGCCAGGGTCACCCTGCCTACCGCTCCTACCCCTGAGCTGGTTGTCTATTCTCCTGCTTTCATGCCTTTCTGTACCCAGCACATGTAAGCCTCCCAGGCCGGCTACTTCCGGGCCTAAAACAATATCAGTTCCCCTTCCAGCCATATTGGTGGCAATGGTAACTGCCCCCTTCTGCCCGGCATCAGCTACTATTTGCGCCTCTTTTTCATGATGCTTGGCATTAAGCACGTTATGGGCAATTCCCATCCGGTTAAGCATGGCTGACAGCTTTTCTGATTTCTCGATGGAAATGGTCCCCACCAGCACTGGCTGGCCTTTCTGGTTACGCTGTGCTATATCCTGTACCACATTGGCAAATTTTACCTCTTCACTCTTGTAAATCAGGTCAGGAAGCTCGTCTCTTTTTAAGGGTTTATTGGTAGGTATTACTACCGTTTCCAGGTTGTATATATGCCTGAACTCAGCCGCTTCGGTAATTGCGGTTCCGGTCATACCCGCCAGCCGGTCATACATCCTGAAATAATTCTGGATGGTGATAGTAGCCAGAGTCTGGTTTTCATCCTTAATAGCTACCCTCTCTTTGGCTTCAATAGCCTGGTGCAGGCCTTCTGAATACCTTCTGCCGGGCATAAGCCTTCCCGTAAATTCATCCACTATGATTACTTCGCCTTCTTTGACAATATAGTCTACATCCTTTTTAAACAGATGCCTGGCTTTCAAAGACTGGTTTAGGGCATGAACCATCAAATAGTTGGCAGGATCGTATAGATTATCTATACCGGTCAGCTGCTCTACCCTGGTTACCCCCTCCTCAGTTATGGCTGCATTCTTGGCCTTTTCATCGACCTCAAAATCCTTATCCGGCTCCAGCATAGGTACAATGCGCGAAAACTGCTGATATATTTTGGTGGTACCGGTAGCTATTCCGGAGATGATAAGGGGGGTTCTGGCTTCATCGATTAAAATACTGTCCACCTCATCAATTATGGCGTACTGGTGTTCTTTTTGCACCATCCTGTCTTTGCTGACCACCATATTGTCCCTGAGGTAATCAAAACCAAACTCATTATTGGTGCCGTACACCACATCAGAATCATACTGCTGTTTCTTTTCAGCAGTATCCATGCCATGCTGCAGCAGGCCCACTTCCAAGCCCAAAAACTCATAGACTTTACCCATCCACTGGCTGTCTCTTTTAGCTAGATAATCATTTACGGTTACCAGGTGGGTGCATTTATTGGCTATGGCATTAAGGTAAACCGGCAAAGTGGCCACCAGGGTTTTTCCTTCCCCGGTTTTCATCTCTGCGATCTTGCCCTCAAAAAGTACAGCCCCACCCATAATCTGCACATCAAAATGCCTCATGCCAAGCACTCTCCTGGCTGCTTCCCTGACCACGGCAAAGGCAGGGGCCATCAGTTCTTCCAGGCTCTGGCCCTGCTTATGCCTCTGCTTAAATTCTATGGTCTTGGCCGCTAAAGCCTGGTCATCCAGTTTCTTTAAGCTGTCCTCAAATCCGGCTACCTGCTCTACCAGCAGCTCATAGGCTTTTAGCTTCTTGCCTTCTCCAAATTTCAATAAATTTCCAATTTTTTCAAACATTTCCAACCACCATATTATTCTGTAGTGGGCTCAATAAGCCCGTAATTAGAATCTTTCCTCCTGTACACTACCGCCGTGGAATTAGTATCGGAATTGATAAACACAAAAAAGTCATGCCCCAGCAGCTCCATCTGCATTACTGCTTCCTCCGGGGGAATAGGCTTTAGCGTAAAGGACTTGGTTTTAACTATCTGCTTCTTTATTTTCTCAGCAACATTATTTTCTCCGGCGGAAGCAGGGGATTTCCTGCCCCTCTGTATCCTTTTATTCTTAAATCTTTTGGCCTGCCGTTCCAGCTTATCACTGACCTTGTCAATAGCAGAAAATACATCCGTTCCTGTATCTTCGGCCCTGATTACCGCCCCTGCCGTAAAAACGGTAACCTCAGCCCGGGTATTTTCATTTATTCTGGGATTCTTTTCAAAAATAAGTTTTAATTCGGCTTCTACCACTTTATCTAAAAATTTATCAACCCTGTCCCTTATCTTTTTTTGGGCATATTCTTTAATCTTGTCATCCAAATCAATGTTCTTGCTTCTGATTTTGAATTCCATGTTTGCCTCCTTGGTTAATTATTTTTAATACAAACATCAACTGCCACCGGCCCCCGGCTGTCCCGGCTTAATTCAAACTCTACCTGTTGGCTCCGGGTCAGGCTCTTGAAACCGGCACTGCTGATTCCGCTGTAGTGAACATAAATGTTATCCATATCCTGGGCCTGTATAAAGCCAAACCCCTTTTCAGGGCTGAACCATTTTACTACACCCATCATCTTTTTCATATACGGTGCTCTCCCCTGGCTACAGTTAATAAATAAATTTTAGCAGCCCCTGCTTTTTTAGCCAGCCAGCAGACATGATTCAAAGTGCTGCCGGTAGTAAACACGTCATCTATCAGCAATAGATTGCGTCCGTAATACTTAAGGCAGTCCCTCACCTTATAGTCTCCTACCGGATTAAACTTACGGGTGCTGCTGTCCAGTTGTTTCTGCTCCTGGCCTTTCCTTATCTTCAGTAAGTTGTTAGCATAAGGTATTTTTAGCCTGCTTTCAAGATGAGAGCATATCATTTGGATATGGGAGCCCGGCACCCCATCCATTATCTCTATATCTTCCCCCCTGTAATGCTGGTTATAGCTAAGCTCAAGCCAGGAAGCCAAAAGACCTGACAAGAGGCTGATACCCTGCTGCTTATAACGGAAAATTACAGCTCTAATGGTATCACCGTAATAGGCAAAGCTTCGGCTGCGGTAATAATAGAGGGATTGCTGGGAGCAAAAGCTGCAGACTTCCGGTGTATGGGGACAGCCGCATCGGGGACAAATATCTTCCCCTATAATCTCTATTTTCTGCCCGCAGTCTTGGCATAAGGGAGCAGTGGACACCCGGCCGCAAACACAGCAGGCAGGGGGTAGGATTAAATCTTTTAATGCTTCCCCTAAATTTATCTGCCTTAAATTCACTGAATAATTATTTTTCCTGCTGTTTTTTATTATTCAACTTATCAATATTTATGACCTCATTGGACATTATCTTTACACTGGGATGTATAATTATCCCGTCTTCGATAACGCTTTTGGAGCCTATGACAGCCCGCTCCAGCACCGATACCTTATCCTTTATTTTAGCATCATAACCAATAATAGCTCCAATCAAGGAAGAATCCTTGCCAATATAGCCGCTTCCCCATTTTATTCCCCGGTACAGCACTGCCCTCTGGTCCACTACCGTATTATCGCCCAAAATGATAGGCCCAAACAGCTTGGCTTCCTTCTTTATGGTACAGTTATTGCCAATACATACCGGAGGAATGATGATAACATCTTCTTCTATCTTGCAATGCTTGCCGATCCATACCCCTTCTTTTATCTGTTTGCCCGGTATCTTTACCTTAACCTTTCCTTCCAGGGCATCAAAATTACCCTGCTGGTATTCATCCAGGCTGCCCACATCATTCCAGTATTGGGAATGGGTATAGCCATAATAAGGGATGTCCTGTTCTAAAAGATGGGGAAATAGGTTCTTGCCAAAGTCGTAAAATTTACCCTGGGGCATATGCTCAAAAATATGGGGTTCAAAAAAGTAGATTCCGCTATTGGCCAGGTCTGATTTTGCTTCTCCGCTTAAAGGTTTTTCCTGGAAACCATAAATACGTTTTTCATCATCCAAAAGTACAACCCCGTACTGAGATGTATCTTCCACCCTGGTCAGCACCATGGTGCAGATTCCTCCTTTTTTCTGGTGAAACCCAGAAGCGCTGGTTAAATCTATGTCGGTCAGGGCATCCCCGCTGATTACTAAAAAAGGCTGCCCTTCAAAAAAGTCTTCCACATTTTTTACTCCCCCGGCAGTCCCCAGCAGCTCTTCCTCATAGGAATACACCAGGTTAACACCCCATCTGGAGCCGTCACCGAAATGGTCTTTGATGGCTTCAGGATACCAGTGGAGGTTGCACACTATATCCTTATAGCCATGGCTGGCCAGTAAGTCAATAATGTGTTCCATAACCGGCTTATTAACAATAGGAGCCATAGGCTTGGAGATAAGGTCTGTAAGCGGCCTCAGCCTGGTTCCCAGACCAGCTGCCAGTACCATTGCTTTTTTCACTTTCATATCTATACCCACTCCTATCCCAAGTTAGCAATATTTTTTTCATAAGGAGGATAAACAGTTCCTTTTTCCGTAATTATCCCGGTAATATTCTGATGGCTGGTTACATCAAAAGAAGGGTTTTTAACCTGTATATAGCCAGGGATTATCCTGGTGCCCAATACAGTCCTTACTTCTTCTTCATCCCTTTGCTCTATTGGTATTTGGCTGCCCTCCTCTATGCTGAAATCCACAGTAGACAAGGGAGCAGCAATAAAGAAGGGAAGATTATAGTAATGGGCCAGTACCGATAAGCCCAGGGTACCAATCTTGTTGGCGCTGTCACCGTTTTTAGCTACCCGGTCTGCCCCCACTACCACTGCATCCACCTGGCCCCTGGACATAAAATAGGCAGCCATATTATCGGTTATTACCCAGTGGGGTATGCCATCCTGGTACAATTCCCAGGCAGTCAGCCGGGCTCCCTGAAGATACGGCCTGGTCTCATCTACCAGCACTTTCTCTATCATATCCGCCTCATGCAGGCTCCTGATGACTCCCAGTGCGGTTCCGTATCCGGCCGTAGCCAAGGCTCCAGCATTGCAATGAGTAAGTATGGATAATTTTGGTTTGCCCAGCTTGCTTAAAGCTTCCCGGCCATGCTGGCCTATGGCTTTGTTGATGCTAATATCTTCCTGCTCTATCTTTTTGGCTTCCTTTTCCAGTATCTGCTTAATGGAGTCAATGCTTTGTGCAATATTTTCATCTACCAGTTTTTCCATCCTGTCTAAGGCCCAGAACAGGTTCACTGCGGTAGGCCTGGATTTGGACAGCACATATACCCCTTCCCTTACAAGGGAAAGGAATTCATCCTTGCTGTCTCCCTCATACCTTTTGGCGGCCAGCAGCACTCCATAGGCAGCTGCCACTCCAATAGCCGGAGCGCCCCTGATTACCATATCCTGGATGGCTTGGGCCGTGCTGTTGGCATCCTTGCATATTACATATTCTTGTGTAAAAGGAAGTTTTCTCTGGTCAATCATTTCCAGAGAATCGCCTTTCCAGATTAAGGTTAGGTTCCCAGCTCCCATGAATTTAAATACTCCTCCTGCTCGGGGGTAAGCTTGTCTATCACTACTCCCATGGTTTGCAGTTTTATTTCAGCAATCCGGGCATCTATGGCTTCCGGCACCGGATATACTTTCTTTTTTAGATTATCGGCATTCTGGTAAATATATTCTGCACTTAAAGCCTGGTTGGCAAAACTCATATCCATAACGCTGGCCGGATGGCCTTCTGCTGCTCCCAGATTTACCAGCCTGCCGTCTGCCAGCAAATATATCCTTCTGCCGTCATTCATCTTGTACTCGGTTACAAAAGGCCTTACCTCCCGGCTGGACTGGCTGTTTTGTTTTAAATAATTAATATCAATCTCCGCATCAAAATGGCCGGAATTAGCCACAATGGTACGGTCCTTGCAGTTAGCCAGTATGGGTTCACCTATTACATTCTTATTTCCGGTGACTGACAGGAATACATCCCCCAGCTTAGCTGCCTGGGTATTGGTCATTACCTCAAATCCGTCCATTTTAGCTTCCAGGGCCTTAAGGGGATTGATCTCTAATACTACCACCGAGGCACCCATGCCCCTGGCCCTCATAGCCACTCCCCTGCCGCACCAGCCGTAGCCTACCACCACAAATTTCTTGCCGGCCAGCAAAATATTGGTAGCCCTGAGTATGCCGTCTATGGTACTCTGCCCGGTACCATAACGGTTATCAAAAAAATGTTTGGTCTTGGCATCATTTACCGCCACTATGGGATAACCCAAAACCCCTTTGGTTTCCATGCTTTTTAGCCTTATTACCCCGGTAGTGGTCTCTTCGGTGCCTCCCAGCATATGGTCCAGCAATTCCCTTCTTTTGCTGTGCAGGCAGGACACTACATCCGCACCGTCATCCATGGAAATGCGGGGCCTGGTATCGAGCACGCTGTTTATATGCCTGTAGTAAGTATCATTATCCTCACCTTTTATGGCAAACACTGATATGCCATAATCCTTTACCAGGGAAGCAGCCACATCGTCCTGGGTGCTTAAGGGGTTAGAGGCACATAAAGCCACCTGGGCTCCTCCTGCTTTTAAGGTAATCATAAGGTTGGCGGTTTCGCTGGTCACGTGCAGGCAGGCTCCTAATGCCAGGCCTTCCAGGTTCTTGTTCTTGGCAAAATCTTCTCTAATGCCAGCCAGCACAGGCATATCCTGGCCAGCCCATTCAATCTTGTTTTTACCCTGGGCAGCCAGGTTTATATCTTTTACATCGTACTCCATTATCTTTCCTTTCTAAATTAATCAAGCTTGGCAAGTTCTGCTTTTAGTTTTTCAATCTTTTCTACCGGGGTGGGATCTACCCCGTGGTAAAGGGCCAAATAAACACTGGCTATATCTCCAGTATACAGGGTAGATATGGCTTGGGCAAAACTGCTTTGGCCCTTAACCGGAATTTCTATTACCTTGCCCAAATTATTATCAATCAATTTTTTAGTAGCTTCTACCCTGGCCCTTATCCTGGGATGGCCTTCCGGACGGCTCAAAATTATAAGGGCAAAATCTTTGGTTAGCTTATCCAGCCTTTCCCAACCTACAGTTTCATTATGGTTCAGCTCCGGAAACTGGGCCCAGAAACAAGGTGTCTTGGCATTTTCATTTATCTCGCATTTCCAACGGTAAGCAATAGGAGCCAAATAACCTTCCTGCCCATATACCAGGGGAAGACGGTCTCCTATATTCACCGCTACCTGCTTGGCAAAATTTTTACCAGTTTCCACCTTGCGGTTATATTGGCTGCTAAGTTTTTTTACTATTTCCAAACCTTCTTCTATATGGCTCTGCTTTACTGCTAACAGCCCCAGCTGTGCCAAAGCCAGGTAAGCAGGCATAAACAAATAACCAAAAGCTCCCCTGGGCTGTAAGCCTGCGGGAACAGTTATGGCTGATACGCTGTCATAATCTTGGACCAGCTGTTCCAATCTGCCCCCAGAAGTTATAAACAGCATGGTAGCCCCCATATCCATGGCCTGCTGCACGCAGGAAAGGGTTTCTTCAGTATTGCCGGAATAGCTGGAAGCCACTACCAGCCAATCCTTGGTAATAAACCGGGGCAGCCGGTAACCCTTTACTGAAACCATAGGGGCCTGGCTGCTGTCTGCGGCCAGTGCAGTAATGATATCTCCGCTGATGCCCGAGCCGCCCATTCCCGTAAATACCACTCCTGAATATTTTTTGCCCGATATCTTGCTTAAATCAGATTGGCCGGCGATTTCAACTCCCTGCTGCAGCTGTTGGTAGAAACCTTCTTCCACTGCCAGCATTCCCTGGGGGTCCAGCTCCCTCAATTTATCTAAATGGTCTAAATTATTCATAAAAATAATACTCCTGCCTACTGTTAATACTACAAATTTTTAGCCTAATATGCCATCAATAACTTTTTTACCAGCTTGCAGCAAGCCCGCTAGTTTTTCATCTTGGCTGCTTTCAGCATAAATCCTTACCACTGCTTCGGTGCCCGAGGGCCTTATCATCAGCCAGCTTCCATCCTGGGTTACATATTTATAGCCGTCTATGGTAATAGTCTCTGCTATTCCCAGTTTTTCTATATCTGGGGGGATGCTGCTTGCCAGCAGCTTCCCCAGTTTATTTTTCTGGCCAACAGTTACTTCCAGGTCTACCCGGTCATAGACAAATCCCCCAAACTGGCTGTATATGTCTTCCAAAATTTGCCCTATGGTTTTTTGCTTCAAAGCGCAAATTTCCATTAATTTCAAGCCCATCAACATGCCGTCTCTTTCCGGAATATTGCCATAACACCACAAGCCTCCGCTTTCTTCTCCCCCCATAATGACATCGCCTTCCAATATCTTTTCTCCAATGTACTTAAACCCTATAGGGGTAACTTCCAAATCCAGGCCATAGTGGCGGCATATGCGGTCAATGATAGAGGAAGTGGATACGGTTTTAATTACCCTCCCCCTTAACTTGCGGTCAGCAGCCAGATGATTTAAAACCACTGCAAATATATGGTGGCTGCTGACATAGCTGCCATCTCCAGCCAAAGCTCCAATGCGGTCTGCATCTCCATCCAGGCATACCGCCATATCCAGCTGATGGGCCTTAAGGTATTGCCGGGCTTGGTTAAGGTTTTCCCCTATGGGCTCAGGAGCCAGGCCTCCGAAAGCAGGATTGACCTCAGAGTGAATTTCTTCTACTCTCCCTGGAACCAGGCTGGCAACCATTTTACGATAAATATTCTGCCCTGCCCCGTACATTGGATCCAGGAGCAAGCTAAAATTATATTTACCCACTTCACCGGTATCTATAAGGCTGAATATATGGTCCTGGTAGGGTGAGATAAAATCTACCTTATTAATATGCTGGTCTCCATGTTGGCTATCCGGAGGTATGCAGCGGTAAAAAAGGCCATCTGCTATGCCCCGGTTTACCCTGGTTTCAATCTTATCAATTATTTCCATGGTAGCTGACCCTCCATAAGGCCCCTTTACCTTATAGCCGTTATAGGGGTAGGGATTATGGCTGGCCGTAATCATTATGCCCAGGTCGGCACCATGGTTTACCACTGCATGGGACAGCACCGGGGTGGGTACCGGGCCATCAGATATAAAAGTATCTACCTTATTGGCAGCAAATACAGCAGCTGCCATGAGGGCAAAACGGTCGGATAGGAACCGGGTGTCATACCCAATTACCACCTTGCGCTGATGGCTATCACCCCCGGCCTTATGCTCCAAGTATTCACATACTCCCTGGGTCACTACTTTAACATTTTCAAAGGTAAACTGATCAGCTATTATTCCTCTCCAACCGTCAGTACCAAACTGGATGTTTCTTTCTGTCATGGCTGCTTCCTAAACCTGTTTTTTTAAATAATTATAATCATACTCTACCATTATTTTAACCAGCTGCTCAAAATCCACCTTGGGCTTCCACCCTAATTCTTTCCTGGCCTTGGAGGAGTCACCTACCAGCAGATCCACTTCGGCCGGGCGCAGGAACCGGGGATCAACTTTTACATATTTTTTCCAGTCCAGATCCAGACAGCTAAAAGAAGCCTCCACCCATTCCTGCACACTATGGGTGTGGTCTGTAGATACTACATAATCACTGGGCTTGTCCTGCTGCAGCATAAGCCACATGGCCTCCACATAATCCTTAGCATAACCCCAGTCCCGTTTGGACTCACGGTTGCCCAGGTAAAGGGCATCAGCCAAGCCCAGCTTAATCCTGGCCACTCCATCGGTAATTTTTTTAGTAACAAACTCCATCCCCCGGCGGGGAGACTCGTGATTAAACAGGATGCCACAGCAAGCAAACAGGTCGTAGCTTTCCCTGTAATTGACTGTAATATAATGTCCATAAGCCTTGGCTGCCCCATAAGGGCTGCGGGGGTAAAAGGGGGTATCCTCATTCTGGGGAACTTCCCTTACTTTGCCAAACATCTCTGAGCTGGAAGCCTGGTAATATTTGATATCCCGGTTTAAGTTCCTAACCGCTTCCAGCATCCTGGTAACTCCCAGCCCCGTAAACTCGCCGGTAAGCACCGGCTGGTTCCAGGAGGTGGGTACAAAGGACATGGCCGCCAGGTTATAGATTTCATCCGGCTGGGCTTCTTTTATTGCATTAACAATAGAAAGCTGGTCCAGCAGGTCTCCCTGAACAAACTTTATCTTGTCCTTGATATGCTCAATCCTGTACAGGTTCTCTACAGAAGACCTCCTTATCATGCCATAAACCTCATAGCCCTTTTCCAGCAAAATTTCTGCCAGATAAGAGCCGTCCTGGCCGGTTATGCCTGTAATCAATGCTCTCACTTTGCTCTCCTCTTTTCTTTACCCATTAAAATTGTATTTGCCCTGACTGTATCCTGGAGTTAATGCATATTTTTATTCCATTTTTTAACACGTTATTTTTGGCAATAATGCTATTGTCTCCAATCAGGGACACCCCTTCGATCCTTACATTTTCATCTATTTTAACATTTTTAGATAGTATTGAATCCTTTATTATTGTATTTTTACCGATACGGCAGCTGTTAAACAGGACGCTTCCCGAAATTTCAGCCCCGCAGCTCAGGTAGCAGTTATCCCCAATAACCGTCAACGGCAGGATTTTAGCCCCTGGTTCAATGATAGTGCCATGCCCTACCACCACCGGCCCTGAAGTAAAATTAGAATCATCAAATTTTACCTTATCAGCTATATATATACCCCGCTTATATTCCTGGTAGGGAAAATCAAACTCAATCTTCTTATCCAGTATGTCATGATGGGCAGCCAGGTATTTCTGGGGAGTGCCTACATCCAGCCAGTAATCCTGGGAACGGTAGCCGTATATGCGGTAACCTTCAGCCAGGGCCTTGGGAAAAAGCCCCCTTTCAAAAGAGTAATTAATTCCTTCCGGCACCATGTCCATAACCTGGGGCTCAATAATATAGGTTCCGGCATTGATAAGGTCGGTAGTAATCTCTTCTTCACTGGGTTTTTCCAAAAACTCGGCTACTTTTCCCTCCCCGTCTATAGGAACCAGCCCATAAGCGGAAGGGTCTTCCACCGGGGTCAGGGATATGGTTATATCAGATTTTTTACTCTCGTGGTAATTAATCATTTCAGTAAGATTAAGGGAAGTAAGAATGTCCCCATTAAATACCATAAATTTTGAGCCATCCAGATACTTCATAACATTCTTTACCGCCCCGCAGGTACCCAAAGGGCTTTCTTCTACCACATAGGTAATACTTACTCCCAGCCTAGAGCCATCGCCAAAATAATTCTTAAATGCCGAAGGCAGGTAGCCTGTGGAAAAAATTATTTCTTTTATACCATGCGATTTAAGCCAATTAATAAAATTATGCATAAAGGGACGGTTTACCAAAGGAAGCATGGGCTTGGGGTTCAGGTAAGTAATGGGTCTTAGCCTGGTTCCCTTTCCTCCCACCAGTATTACTGCTTTCACTTCTACCTCCTATTCTCCTGGTTTACTTTCTCTCTCCACCAGTTTAAGGTGTCGGAAAGAGAGGTTATTAAATCATATTGGGGCTGCCAGCCGGTGTCCTGCTTTAGTTTCCGGTTATCCCCGTATATGGACGGTATGTCTATCGGCCTGAATTTATTTGGGTCTATCTCTACCTTAATATCCTGCCGGGCGCTGCTTAAGCCTATTAGGATATTAAGTATTTCTGCTATTTTTATCTTCTGCCCGCTGCAAACATTATAGGGTTCTCCCTGCCTGCCCTGGGCCAGTATAACGCTATAGGCAGCGGCCACATCCCTCACATCCAAAAAATCCCGGTAAGCCTCCAGGTTGCCTACCTTTATTACTGGATCTGCGCATCCTTGTTCAATACAGGCTATCTGCCTGGCAAAATCACTGCACACAAAACGGTCAGACTGTCCCGGCCCTATATGGTTAAAAGACCTGGTCACCAGCACCTGAAGCTGGTAGGCCTGGCTGTAGGTAAGAGCAAAAAAATCCAGGGCTGCTTTGCTGATTGCATAGGGGTTCTGGGGATTTAGCGGAAACTGCTCATCAATGGCCTGGTGACAGGGAGGCTGGCCGTACTCCTCCGCGGTGCATACCATCAGTACACGGGCACCAGGACTGAATTTTTTAACTGAATCCAGCAGGTTGATTCCCCCAAATACATTGGTCCTGAAAGTATCCACCGGATTCTGCCAGGAATAGGAAACTGAAGCCTGGGCAGCCAGGTGGAATATCCCCTCCGGTTTAACCTGCTTTATGAGCTGGTCTACCTGTTGCTGTTTGGTCAGGTCAACACCCTGGATAGGGAAACCCAAACCATGATCCTGATTGATATCAATACCTACGATGCTGTGGTTCCGGGATAGAAGCAGCCGGGCCAGATGCCTGCCTACAAATCCTGCTGCTCCGGTTATTATTATATTCAAAAGTATATACTCCTAAATCTGTAGCCTAAAAATATATAAACCATTTTAATATAAAATACAAACTATACAAACTAAAATTAAGACCTGCTTTTCCTAAACAGCAAACTTTTGGCAGCAGTTACCAGGAACCTCAAAGCCAGTACAACCAGCAGAACGGGTAAAAAGCATACCTTCCAGCTCTTGCGGTAATGTTTCCAGTAAAAATAAAAAACACTTTTTTGCATAAGGTAAGAAGCCCTGATATTCCTGCCCCTGCTGCTGCCTCCAATATGATGGAGGACCTGGCTGTAAGGAAAATAGTATACCTTCCAACCCTTCTGCCATACCCGGTAGCAAAGGTCCAAATCTTCCACATACATGAAATATCTTTCATCCAGGCTGCCCACCTGTTCTAAAGCCTGTCTTCTTATGGCCATGCAGGAACCCGATACCCAATCTACCTCAAAGGGCTTGCTTTTATCTGCTTCCATAAGCTTGTACTTCCTGGAAAAGGGATTATGGGGATAAACAGCAGTCAGCAGGCTGTGCAGGGCAGCATTAAACATGGAAGGAAACCGGCGGCAGGAAGGCTGGAGGGTGCCGTCACTGTTTATTATTTTTGGCCCCGCTATAGCTGCCCTGGGGTTCTCTTCCAAAAAGGAAATGAGGTTCTGTACCGAACCGGGATACAACTGGCAGTCACTGTTTATAAGCAGCACATAATCAGAATCAAAAGCAGCCATGGCCCTATTATTGGCTGCTGCAAAACCTTTATTATCCGGATTTTCAATTAGGTCTACCCAGCTATAGTCCTGTTTTAGGTGTTCAGCAGTCCCATCACTGGACCTGTTATCCACCACCACTGTACGGTAAGGGAAAGAAGGGGGGTTTTGCTTTAAGGAATTTAACAAATCCACTACATAGTTCAAGCTGTTATAGCTGACTATGCTTATCAGCAGTTTAGTTTTTTGTGTTTGTGGTGACAATAGCGCAATAATCTTTTTTCTTTATTTTAATATATTTGGAACAGCAGTGCTATAACCGCTTTACGTCAGCAGCATCAGTATACTTTTTTTTACCAGCCCAATCCAGTCCGCACCATCGGGATCAAGCAGTCCCTGCACCATAAAACCTATGGTTAGGGAAAACAATATCCGGGAACACTCCCCCACATCCACCTTTTTTATGGATCCCTGTTTTATGCCCTGCTCAATTATATGGCTAAAGAAAGAAGTAAACTTATCATAGGTTCTTTGGCTGACTACCTTCAGCTCGGGGTCACTTAACCCTTTGATATAAAGCTCTAAAAACAGGTTTAGCTGACCCTTAATCCTGGTGAAAGCCGGTTTCATGGCTTCTGGAAGGCTTAACAGCAATTCCAAAAAATTAGGGTTGTTTAGCTCTACCGGCCTTATGCTCAAAGCTATCTGGTCCATCCATCTTTCCATCAGCTCCATCATCAACTGCTGTTTGCTTCGATAATGATGATAAAAGGCTCCCTTGGTTATACCTGCCTGGCTGCAAATATCATCAATGCCGCTTTCGTAAAAACCTTTTTCTGAAAACACTTCCGCCGCTGCAGCCAGGATACTGCTCCTGGTGTCCAGCCCTCGTTGTTCCTGGGTCATGGTACCGTCCTGGCTACATAATTGCTTAAACCGCTGCCTTCCAGCAGCCTGGTTATATCCCTCACCTTTTCCCGGGAAGAAGATATAAAATAAACGGCAGGGCCGCTTCCTGCCAAATGTATGGGGGCTATACCCATTGACTGCAGTTTATCAATCCAGTATGAAAACTGCTTAAACTGGGTACTGTAAACCCTCTCAAACACATTAAACAGCTCTGACTGAAAGTTATTGCCCCCATTGTTGGGCCCCAGTTTGTCCAGCAGCCGGCTGCTGTATTCTCCTCCCGAATAATGATAGGGATTTATATAGGAGTAAATTTTGGCTGTTTTATTGGGCATAGCCAGGGGCAGCAGTATCACTGTCATCCACTTGGTTTTTAGGTCTTTTACCTTTTTTACTTTTTCTCCCCTGCCGGTTACCACACAGGTTCCCCCATATATAAAATAAGGTACATCTGAACCTATTTTGGCTCCCAGCTGGGCCAGGTCGTCCTGGCTTAAATTAAGCTTCCACAGCTGGTTAAGTCCCCTTAAGGTAGCTGCTGCATCGCTGGAGCCTCCCCCCAGACCGGCAGCCGAAGGTATGCTTTTTCTTAAATTGATTAAAGCCCCGCTGCTGTATCCGGTTTCTTCCTTTAGGAGCAGCGCCGCCTTATATACCAGATTATCAAACAGGTAGTTATTTTTGTCTTCCCCAAACAGCATATCCTTGGCCGGCAGCCCGGAGTATTCCGGCACCACCTGGATCCATTCATTTTCCCAGAAAGTAAGCACATCGCATATGTCTATAGTTTGCATTACGGACTCAATATCATGGTAGCCGTCATCCCTCCTGCCAATTATTTCCAAGGTAAGGTTTACCTTGGCCGGTGCTATTTCACAAATCATTTCCATCACCTACAGCCTGATTATCCTTTCTGCTTCTTCCTCATTAACCTCGGTATCCACACAACCATCCTTGGTTAAGGGTATGGTAACTATTAATGGCAAGTGCCTGATGTCATCATCCTTAAGTATATCTCCTACAGCGCAAACTCCCTCTTCCAGCTCTTTGTTGCAGGCAATAGCCACTATACCTTTGGGTTTTTTCTCTTTAACAAACCTTAAGGCCATAGAGCCGCCGGGAGCGATGCATATACCCCCGTAACCCAGCTCCTGTGCCAATATTCTCAATCTGCCTATGGTACAGCGGTGGGGACAGTCATCCCTGCACTCCAACCCCTGTTTTCCCACCCTGGCCTGGCACAGCTGTGAAGGCCGCAAACAATGGGATATAAGGAGGACCCTGTCTTGGGGCTTAATAGAGGCCAGTTGGCGCTCCTGTTCATTTTTAGCCAGATTTGTTTTTTGCATGCTCATAATTATCCTTGCTGTTTTCTGTCTATTCTCTTTTTATATTCCGCTAAAGCCATTAAAGGAAAGTAATCCTTATACAGCTCGTATTTTAAATAGAAAGCCCGCGGAAATCCACCTCCGGTAAAATGTTTCTCGCTCCAGCTGCCGTCAGCATTCTGGGTAGAAGACAAATATTCTACTCCTTTTTCCACCTGTCGGCAAAGGCCCCGGGAGGCTATAAGGCCCAATAAGGCCCAGGCGGTCTGGCTGGCAGTGCTGACCCCCAGGGGCTGATAGCTGCCTGCCTCGTAAGAAGCGCAGCTTTCCCCCCATCCCCCGTCTTCATTCTGTATAAACATAAACCATTCAGCTCCCCGCTCTATATGGGGCCCTATGCTGCTGTTGGCACCCAAACCCAAAGCAGCGGCTGCCTGCAGCACCTTGCTGGTGCCGTAAATATAGTTTACACCCCAACGTCCATACCAGCTGCCGTCAGCATTCTGGGACCTTTTGATATATTTAAGGGCCCTGGATATGGGGCCTATCTCACTGGTATAACCCAGCTTGGCCAAAACCCACAGCACATGAGCGGTTATATCCGGGCTGCCAAAATCAAGGGGGGTTATAAAATCAGCAAAGGGTATATCCCTGATAATCCTCTTATTATTATCCCGGTCAAAGGCAGCCCAGCTGCCGTCCTTGTTTTGCATATCAAGCACCCAGTCGATACCCCTGCTTACTGCCTGTTGATGCTGGCCGGAGCTATCCTTTAATAAGCTTAGGGCCATACTCACTATGGCCGTATCGTCGATATCGGGATAATATTTATTTTCAAATTCAAAGGACCAGCATCCTGAGGCTGTACGGGGATTGTTTACCTTCCAATCGCCTTCCTCGGTTACCTGCTTGCTTAACAGCCATTCTAACGACCGGCTTAGCCGGGGATGGCCCGCAGGCAGGCCTGACTGCCTTAAAGCAATCACCGACCAGGCGGTATCCCATACCGGTGAGGTAGCCGGCTGCAGTATGATATGGCGGGATCCCTCCGAGATAAAATCATCTAAACCCTTTAGCCCTTTGGAGATTACCGGATGGTCATTGCTGTAGCCCAATATTTTTAAAGCAATTAATGAAAACAGCCAGGGCAGCATTATTCCTCCCCAGCTTCCGTCATCTTCCTGGCGGTCAATAATCCATTTTTCCACCTTGCTGATAGCTGGCTGGCGCCCTATCTTGAGCCTATTGTGCAGGCTGTCCCATATCTTTAGCGCCCGGTTAAACAGCAAAAACAGGTTCCCCAAAGAACACCTGCTTCCGGCCTGGTAGGGCACTGGATGTTTAATCCGTTCCGGATTACGGTATAGCTCAAACACCGATTGCTCCCGGTTTAATTTGTATACCGGTTTTTTGGCTATGATAATGGAAAAGGCCATAATGGTAGACCGGGTCCAGCTGGCAAAGTCATAGATATTTATGGGAAACCACCGGGGCAGGTATATAATCTCCGGAGGTATCTCCGGTATGCCTTTCCAGCTGTATTGCCCAAAAAGAGCTAGGATAATTTTGGTATAGGTATTGGCTGCTTCTATCCCTCCCTGGTTAAGTATAAATTTTTTAGCCCTGGCCAATTGCTCATTTTCCGGTTTAAGACCTAAAAATTTTAAGCCGAAATAGGTCTGGATGGTTACATCAAGGCTGCCCTGCCCCCCGTAGAACATGCTCCAGGAACCATCCGTATTCTGATGGTCTAGAAGATAATCCATGGCTTTCTTTTCTTTGCCCAGGTTCTCAATTCCCAAAAACCTGATAAGGGGGATAAAACCGCTGACCACAGAGACATCAGCTTCCAGCAGTCCTACCCAGTATCCTTCCTTATGCTGCCGGGATAATAGATAATCCTGGGACCTCTCTATGTGATCCGCAATTTTTTCGGTATCAATGCTTAACATAGCCTTCCTCCTTAAACCAGTTAATGGACTTGGTAAAGGCATCCTGAACCGGGCCTGGTTTTAATCCCAGTTCTTGTTTGGCCTTGCTGCAATCAAAAAATCTTTTCTTGGCCGCAGTTTTTACTGCCGCTAAAGGAATCCGGGGATGTTTTTTGAGTATCTTGTCACTTATCAGCTGGTCAAAACAGGCAGCTCCTGCAGCTACCCATAGAGGTATCTGTATTTTAGGCGGTTTTAGGCCGGCCAGATTGGCTACCATCTCTAGTATTTGCCTTAAAGTCATATTTTCATGGCCCAGTATATAGCTCTGGCCGCATTTTCCCTTGTGGTAGGCCAGCAGGTGGCCGGCAGCCACATCCTCTACATCGATTATGTTTAAACCGGTATTAACATAGGCGGGCATCTTCCCCTGCAGGAAGTCCAGCACTATCTTTCCGGTGGGTGTAGGCTTTATATCCCTGCTTCCGATAGGGGCGGTGGGATTTACAATAACAATGGGCCATCCCTGTCCACATAACTTGGCTACTTCCATCTCTGCCAGCACCTTGGAACGCTTGTAATGGCTGTATACCTGCTGGGGATGGTTAAGTCTGCCTTCTGTTCCCAGGGGTTGGTTTTTATCAATAGCAATGGTGGACTCGCTGCTGGTGTATATTATCTTTTCTACGCCATGGTCAACTGCTGCTTCCATGATATTGCGGGTACCTTCTACATTTACCCTATAGGGAAGCAGGGCATCCCGGCACCAGAAGCTGTAACTGGCCGCCACGTGAAACAGGCTATCGCAGCCTTTAACCGCGTCATCTAAAGACTCCCGGTTGGTCAAGTCCCCATAACATAGTTTGACATCGAGTCCGCTTAGGTTGCTCAGATTGCTTTCAGGCCTCACCAGTGCCCTAACTTCAAACCCTTCCTTTATAAGTTTTTCTGCCACATGGCTTCCTATAAACCCGGTAGCGCCGGTAACCAGTGCTTTCACCTATCTTCTCCCGGTAAAGTTCCATTTTGCCAGTTTAAGTAGATCCGAAAAGCTTTTTTGGCCTAAAATTGAGCTGGCTTCATAACCGCTGTGGACCATACAGTTTTCACATCTGGGATCTCTGCCCCTGCCGTATTTATGCCAGTCAGTATTTTCTATCATCTCCCTGTAGCTGGGATAATGGGAATCGGTTATCAGGTAACAAGGGCTTTTCCACCCCCGGGGATTTACCGTAGGGTTGCCCCAGGGAACACATTCCAGCTCCCTCCTGCCCTGTAGGAAATCCCAGTAAAGGGGAGTATTGTAAAGCCTTACCGAATCCAGGTTCCCGTATATCTCTTGAAAGGCCTTAAAAGTTTTTTCCCGGGGCAAAAACAGGTCATGGTCCACTTCCTGGTAGCTGAAAGCGGGAGATACCATTACCCCGTCTGTTCCTATCTCCTTTAACAGGTCAAACAGGCTGTTTATCTCCTGGGGGCTGCTGTGATTATAAACGGTGGTATTGGTCCTTACCGCAAACCCCAGCTTCTTGGCTTTTTTTATGGCCGATACCGCAGCATCAAACACATTTATATTCCCTGCCATCTTATTATGGGTCTCTTTTAGGCCATCCAGGTGGATAACCAGGCTTAATCCCGCATCAGGCTCAATAGTGTCTAAAAAATCCTCCATGAGCAGGCCGTTACTGCATAGATAGACAAAATATCCTTCCTTTAGCAGCCCCTCAACAATCTGCTTTGCCTGGGGGTGCAGCAAAGGCTCTCCCCCGGTAACTGAAACTATAGGTGCGCCTGCCTGCCGGGCTGCATCCAGGCATTGCTCCAAATCCATGGTCTGGTCAAAGATATCCTTATATTCCTTGATCCTGCCGCATCCGGCACATTTGAGGTTGCATTTAAATAATGGCTCCAGCATAAGCACAAAGGGAAACTTGCTGTTGCCGGCAGCCAGGTTCCTCCTGATATGGGACAGAAGACGCAGGGAAAGCCGGGCTGAATAGATCAACTGGGTACCCCCTTAACTAGGTGTTTGGTATTCTTCAGGCTCAAGATATCCCTGGCTCCAATGCCAAACATGGCTATCCTTAGGCCTGCTTCTATCTGGCGTATATAATCCAGGCAGACCTCTACAGAATAATTTACATTCTGCAGCATGGGAAGTCCTATTCCCACCAGGTCTGCCCCTAAAGCAATACATTTGGCTGCTTCCAATCCGCTTCTTATTCCCCCGGAAGCAATAAGGGGGATACTGCCGGATTCAGCCCTTACCATATTCAGGGAATCAGCGGTGCTAATCCCCCATTGGCTAAAATGCCCTGCTACTTCTTTTAGTATAGGGTCCCGGCTTCTGATCTTTTCAATCTCAATCCAGGAAGTACCTCCACGGCCCCCTACATCTATAGCTGACACCCCCGCATCCAGCAGCATCCTGGCGGCATTGGCATCTATCCCGAAACCAACTTCCCTTGCTATTACCGGAAATCCCAGGCTGGAGCATATTTCTTTAATTTTTTCCGCCAGGCCGCTAAAATTTTGATTGCCTTCGCTTTGGAAAGCTTCCTGAATGCAGTTTAGATGCAGGCATAGTCCGTCAGCTTCAATCATTTCCACCGCCTGCCGGCATTCTGTTAAGCCATAGCCGTAATTTAACTGTACTGCCCCCAGATTGGCCAGCAGCAGTATGCCCGGAGCTACATCCCTTATCCGGTAGGTCTCTGCCTGGCTGCTGTCTTCTATGGCAGTCCTCTGTGACCCCACCCCCATGGCAATACCCATCATTTGGGCTGCCTGGGCCAGTTTGCGGTTAAGGCTTTGGGCTTCCTTTATTCCGCCCACCATAGGGGATATCATCAAGGGCAGCTTTAAAGGCTTGCCTAAAAAATTAGTGGAAGTATCAATAGCTTTCAGGTCAGCCTGGGGCAGGGCTTGATGTAAAAAACGGTAGCCGGAAAGGCCATTGCTTCCCTGGTTTAAGTTATAGCTGCCGTTTAAACTGATATTTAAATGCTCCAGCTTCCTGCCGCTGTTGGACACCATATCAAAATTCTCTTTTTACCAAAAATTCTGAAATCTCTAAATAGTGTTTTTCAGTACCGCCCTGCAGGGGCAATCCTTTTAAAGCCTGCTGGGATTTTAAATAATAATGGTCAGCCTGCTTCTGGCAATACTCCCTGGCCCCTGCCTGGTCCAGGTAATCTAGAACCTGCTGCAGATCCCTTTTGGAAATCTTGTCCTGGCTGTATATTGATGACAAGCCTTTCTTTACCTGTTCAGAACCGTTTTCCATAAGGTAGACGATGGGCATTGATTTTTTCCTCTTTAATATGTCGCTGCCGCTGCTCTTGCCGGTTTTCTGGTCATTGCCCCAGATTCCCAGCATATCATCCTTTATCTGGAAAGCCAGGCCCAGGTTCCTGCCCAAGGCGCCAAATGCCTCCAGCTTCCTGCCCCCTACAAACAGGCAGGCCCCCATCATTAGGCTGGCCTCAATAAGGGCCGCTGTCTTCTTTTCAATCATAACCAGGTAATCCTGCAGGCTAATATTTTTTTTATGCTCAAAACTAATGTCCAGGTATTGGCCCTCTATCATATTAAGGCAAGCCTGGTCCATGATGGATGAAGCTTTCATCTGCCTGCTGCAGCTTATGCCGTACCGGGAAAGCTTGTGCACTGCCAGGCTGGCTATTACCCTCATGGCCGAACCCACATTAATGGCCTGGGGTTTGCCCCAGATACTCCAAACAGTGGGTTTATGCCTTCTCTTTTGGTCATTGTCCTGGATATCGTCATGTACCAGGGAAAAATTATGGACATATTCAATAGCCTCTGCCAAAGGCAGGGCAGGCTTAAAATTAGAACTTAAGCTTTCGCAAGCCAAAAGACACAAGGTAGCCCTTAAATACTTGCCCCCCTTGGTGGCAATGGGCTTACCCTGCTCATCCACCCAGCCCAGGTGATACCGCAGCATCTGGTAGAAAGGTAAATCCCTGTCCTGGAGGCTGCTGCTGAGCTGTTTTTCTATATGGGGCTTATAATAATTAAATACCGGAGGTAATTTATCCATAGGTCTGCTCTTGCATTTTCCTCAATTTGTAAAGAACGCTACTCTCATTTATGCGTACCATTTTAGAGGTTAGGGGCTGGCCCTTGGCTACATCAACAGTAAGCTGGGCCCCTTCTACCATCCCCAGGGGAATAAGGTCCTGGCTGCGGGCAGTATGGTATTCCTCTATCAGCCCGTATACTGTATAACCCCCTATGCCATCGATTGAGTCCCCTTTGTGCAGATCTTTTTTAGCTACAGTTATTACCTGGGATACGGGGCCATCCAAGGGAGAAATAGTAGCCTGCTGGTAAAAATAAGCCAAAGCTACCGATAAAGGTACTTCCATGCTGGCCAGGTGATAAGGGCGGTACAGAAGATAATTGGGCCCGTCCCCAAACAGCAGGTACTTTAATTCATCTTTTAAAATTTGATTTTCAGTGGTATATATCAAAAAAACCCCGGGGGCCACATCTCCGATAGCAAAATCTACAGCCGGTATCCTTTCCAGTATGCCCCCCTGCTTTTTGCTGGCAAAAACAGTGGCCAGCTCATCAATATTGGCTTTAGCTCCGTGCATGCCCCTGACATCAGGGAGTATGCCGGTGGCATTGGAAAAACAGGCCATCTCTTCCATGGATTTAGTGCCGTCTACAAAAGAGGTCATCATCCGGGGATTGGCTCCCTTGATTTTGCTATATTCGGCTAAAGTAGTTGGGGTGGCATCCCGGTCCAAGGGATTGTTCTTACCTTTTCCTGCAGCCACTACTGTAAACCCTAATGCTGTTGCAAAATCATATAATTCCTTTAGGGCACCAGGTTCGTCTCCCGCTCCCACAGTGTAAACCAGTCCCTGTTTATCGGCCATTTTTTTTATCATGGGCCCTATGGTAACATCCGCTTCCACATTGAGGCTTACCATATGTTTTTTATGCTGGATAGCGGACATGGCAATCACTGCTCCTGCTTCAGGGCTGCCGGTGGCATCTATAACTATGTCTGCTTTATTTAAACTGGTCATTAGGTCAAGACTGTCAGTTAATACCACCCGGCCTTCTTTAGCAGCCAGGTTAGCTTGTCTTTCAATTCTTTCAAAGGAAGAGCCTTTGCTGGCAATTACTTCCGTTTTACCCGAACCCAGCTTAAGATGTTTTAATTTATCAGCTATAAGGTCAACATGGCGGTTAGCTACAGCTGCTACCTCTATGCCCTCTACATCCTGCAGTTGTGAAAGCAGGCTAATGCCCATATGGCCAATGCCTGCTACTGCTACCTTTATGGATTTTCCCTGTTTAGTTAATTGTTTTAATTTAGTGTTTATGCCCAGCATTTACTGCCGTTTAAAAATAAGTTAATAGATAATTGAATACAATCTTAAGGTATGTATTAAAATAAAGCAAGAACAAAAAAGGGTAAAAAAAATTATCCCAGCAGTTTTGCTACTGGAATAATTTTTTTTCAAAATAAGGTAAGCCTAGTTGCCCTTTTCTCTTTCTGCGGCCTCTATCATTTTCTTGGCAATCCTCAGCTCCGTTTTTCTCCTGATGTCTTCAGTGTAAACCCTCAGCTCAGCTACCAGTTTGTTATACCTGGTAATGTATATAGTATCACCCAAGTTCTCGGTTAAGTATTTGGTTAAGTTTACCCGAAGCTCATTAGTATCGATTCTTTTTATATCATTCACTGGTTCACCCCCAAAAAACTTATATAAACATTTCTTATTTATAATTACTGTAATAAGTAAATTATAAAGAAATAAGCATAACTTATGATATCATAATATATAATTTATATCTATAATAAAATTATGAAATTTTTAATATAATTTTTTTTAATAAATTGGTTATAGTTGCTTGGGGCTGCACCAGCCGTAAATATAACCGGCCAGTTTGGCCAAATCTATGTAGGGAAGTAAAAAAAGCATAAATATGGAAGCTGCTGCCTTTTCAATTACGGATCTGCCTTCAAAAACAGCTCCTATCCTTCTCCAGGCGGGCCAGGCATAAAATGCCAGCAAGGGGGCCAGCATCAGTAAAATCCACCCGCTTAGGCTGAAAGCAAGGACTAAAACCGCTATAAATAAAAACAATGATATTATCCTGATCATATGCCTCATTTTATACATCCTGCCTATGGCATCTCCCTTGGCATAGCGGAAAAACTGCCTGAATATAGAGGGCAGGCTGGCTCTCATCTTCCATTGAACCACTGCTTGAGGCACAAATTTTATATGGTATCCCGCCTTTATTAAATTGAAATTAAATTTCATGTCTTCGCCATAATCCATATATTGAGGGTATCCTCCCACTTTCTCCCAGGCTGACCGGTAAAAACAAACATTGCGGGAAGAAGGCATGAATTTTTCCTCTTTTACCTGTTCAGGCAATACCACTACCGCTGCCGCCAGGCACCTTTCCAAAAAAGAATCTGCCCAGGCTGCGCTGTATCCGCCCACTACCAAATCCGGTCCCGCCTCCTCCGTTAAGTTTTTTAGCCAATTAGGATTAAGTATGCAGCCAGCATCACTAACGCAGATAATAGGGGCCCGGGCAGCGGCAATAGCTGTATTCCTGCCCTCCGATATACCGGCTGGTTTCTGCATCAGTATTACTTCTGTCTGCTGGTAATGGCTAAAATAATCCTGCAGCATTTGGTAAGTCCCATCTTTGGAGCCGCCGTCTACTATAATTATCTGGCCCGGCAGCAATTCTTGCCCGGTAAGGCTGTCTAAAAAGTCCGTTATGGAACTAGATTCATTGTATACGGTAGCAATAAAAGCAGTATCTTTTTTTACCGGTTTCATATCATCACCCAAAATAATTGATAAATACCCGGCCCCATTCCCGGGCTTTAGGTATTTGGCCCAAAACAAAAGCTAAAATAGTGCGGTTAAGTATTCCCCATCCAAACAGTATGCTGGCTGCCTTGCTGTAGCACCAATTGAAATTTTTTTTAAAATAGATGGTTCTGGATTCCCAAATTTGGGACATCCTCAATGACCGGTTTCTGGAAGCTATGCCGCTGTCTGCATGGATCACTTCCCAAAAGGGATAATAATAGTTATGGTAGCCTTTTCTAGCCAGCTGCAGGCATAAATCGGTATCTTCGCTGTACATAAAATAGCTGGGGTCAAAGCCCCCTGCTTCCCCGAAAGTATCTTTGGCTATAAACAGGCAGGCTCCGGAAAGCCAGTCCACTTCCCGTACACTGGCATGGTCCCACCAGAGCAGAAAATAGGAACTAAGCCAAGGTATGCGGCGTATACGGTACAGGAAACTGCTTTCTAGAAACTGCCTCCCCAGATTGGGGAAGCTGCGGGCATTGTACTGCAGGGTACCGTCTGTATTAACCATGCGGGGCCCCACAGCCCCTATCTTTTCTGTATTGCCCTTCAGGCAATAAAACTCTATCAGCTTATAGATACCCCTCTGGCTGAACCGGGCATCAGGATTTAAAAAAAGAAGGTATTTGCCCCTGGCCAGGCCAGCTCCCAGATTGGAGGCAGAGGCAAATCCCTGGTTGCTGCCTGACTTTATCAGCTTAAGGCTGGTGCTCTGGCCGGCTATATCTTCCAGGTAAGCCAGGCTCCCATCCTGGGAGTCATTATCCACCACTATCATCTCCCAGCTGAGCCCGGCATCCAGGTTGCCGGTGCTTTCTATGCACTCCCTTATGAAAGGCAGCCCATTATAATTTACGGTTATTATGCTCAGATCCATGCCGGAGGTAATCCTGTACTATTTTTAATAATTTTTGGGAAAAATTCTGGCTAGAAAACATCTGGGCCCTCTCCCTGGCCCTATCTGCAACCAGCTTTAGGTCCAGCCTGCCCTGTACAGCATCCAGGGTGATCTGCTTTAGCTGGTCCAGGCTGTCAAACAGGTAACCGTCTATTTTATCCCTGATGATTTCTCTTTGCCCTCCCTTATTTATAACTATAGGCACGCAGCCTGCGGCCATGGCTTCCACCGTGGTTATACCAAAATGTTCAAATTTTTCCGGATGCCTGGCCTCATCTTCCCCCATCCCGGCAGCATGCCAGAAAAATGTGGATTGGGCAAACAGCTGGCGCAGCTGGTCATAACCAATATTAGGAAGAATATGGACCGGATAGCCTTTGGCGCTGGCTTCTATGGCCCTCATATAATCCTGGTGTTCTTTTTTAGGGGAAAGGCCCCCTGCCAGATACAACTGATAACCTTCCATTTCCAAGCTATGCTGGTCACACAGCTGTTTGAAAGTTTCCACCATCTCCAGCTGCTTCTTATTATGATGCTCGGGAAAGAACCTGCCTACGCTAAGTATGGCTTTTTGTTTTTTACCTGGTTTAAACTGCTCTACCTCCACCGGGGGAAAAAGCAGCTCTGACCGTCTTTTCCACCATTGCTCTATCCATTTCTGGCTGTAACGGGAAATGGAGATTATTCCCTGGTAGGTATCCAAAAAATCCAGGTTACGGGGGTAGGAAACTATAAACTGGGGTATATAACCTATTATCTTTAATAAAAATTTCTTTAACGGGTTTTTGGTGCCCAGCTGGTAGGCCACTGCTCCCAGCTCCCGGGTATCCTTTCCAGGCAGGCTGAAAGTATCAGACTTAATCTCTACCTGCAGCGGCCCCCGGCCTAAATCCAAAATCCTGGCCTGCCCCCGCTCTAAGGCTAAAGGGATTGTTTGCATACCGTTTTCTGCTATTACCTTGATTTCAGCAGCAAGCTGGTCCAAAGGGCTAGACGAAGGGTTCTTTAATCCCACTACAGCAGGACCGCTAAACTTCAAGCTGGCCTGGCCGCTGGTCCAGCTTCCCCTGCCCAGCAAAAACCGCTGGGGTTCATACAGGCCGGACAGTATCTCTATCTGCCTGAAGCTGGGACACCATTTTTCAGCCAGGTGGAACAAGGCCAGGGCAGGGCCCCTGAACAACAGCAGAAACCGGTGAAGCCATCCAAAATCCACATCAAAGGGAGTAGGGAAATAGCACAGGTATAGATTGACTGCCCCGTATGCCGGCAAAGAACTTAGGTAAGTGGCATTTATAAACAAATCATAATCGCTGGTAATATTTTGGGCATAATGGGGAGAAATAAAGGCAAAATGCTTTAGCCTTACCTGGCTCAAATCCAATCCCAGCCGGCCTGAAAGCTGGTTAAGATCAGCATGCAAGTCAGTGAGCAGGTCTACCTGGTAGCCCTGCTGCCGGGATAATATCTCCGCTGCCTTGCAGCTGTATCTTTCCCCTCCCCCCGCAGTGGAAAGGTAGCGATCGTAAATTCCAATTCTTACCATAGGTTATCCTGACTAAAAACTCCGTATCCATTCCTTGATCTGCTTATCCTTTACTGATGCAGCCGACCTTACTTTTATCCTTTTAGGTATAAAGATTATAAACAAATAGAAAAATTTAAAAAATAGTTTTAGCCGTATGGGTATATCTACCCGGTTAAGCCGCCTGCCTAATGCCAGGGAACCCCCGTAAAAGAACAGGTGATACAGCATGGACACGCTAAAGGCCAGCCAGGTCCTGGCCCACAGGGCAAACCATCCGCATTTAAAAATAGCCAGCATACGGTTTCTTAACACATAATAAGTAAAGCTATGGGACCATTCCTGCCCCGAACCACAATGAAAATGGCGGGCTATGGAATTGGGAACAAAGAAATGTTTCCAACCTTTTAGCCTGGCCCTCCAGAAAAGGTCTATATCTTCATAATAGGTAAAAAAATAAGGGTCAAACCACCCTACGTCCTCCAGCATGGCCCGGTTTACCATAAAACTGGAACCGCTTAAGGCAAACACCTCTTCCACCCGGCTGTATTGTCCCTCGTCAAAGCAATTAAATCCCCGTTCCCGGGCATAAAAAGAACGGTTTACCTTAACCCCGCAGGAATTTATGATATCCTTCTGGTACTGTAGATAATCCCGGGGTATGTCCAGTGTAATTACCTGTTCGGTTTTACCCAGGTCTATTTCCTTTAGGATTTGCTCCCCCAACAGTATCTTTGCCCGGTTAGGCTCCAGATAGGAAGATAGGGTTACATTGATGTTCATGTCCTGGTCCTGGCGGGCAACAGGTACAGCCAGGTAGCCGTCCCCATTGGTCCACCGGCCATCTCCCTCCGGGGTATAGAAGCCATCCAAATATTTTATGCTGGCCTGTACCCAGGGATTTTGGGAGGAAAGGCTAAGGCCTGATACTTTTACCCCCAGCCTCCTGCCTTTTTGGGACTTGCCTTTAGTGCTAATGCTGTCTGAAACCAGCTCCAGGGGCAGGTAAGGATAATAGAAAAGAACCTTGGAGCCCACCGCCCCTATTTTGGCATCAGGGCTTGATTCTTCAAATATAGCCAGCATCTGCCGGGCCCAGTCGGCATCCACTACGCAGTCATTATTTATGAGGGCGATATATGAACCCCGGGCATGCTTGAAACCTTCATTATTGCCCCCGGCGTAGCCTGTATTTTTATCCAGGGCAACAATCTGTACCCAGGGGTAGTTCTGCTGTACAAAATCAACGGAGCCATCAGTGGAAGCATTGTCCACCATTATTATCTGAAGCTTGGATTGAGGATAATCCAGATGGGCCAGGGACTGAAAAAGGCCAGGCAAAAAATCCTTGCCATTATAGTTAACCGTAATTATGGATAATAATGGGTCAGCATCTTTTTCCAATTGATATTCTCACCCCTTATAGCCTGTTTGCTAAATCAGCCTCTGGAGATAACAATAACCCCTACTGTGATTATTGCCGCTCCTGCCCATCGAAGAGGATTTACATCCTCTTTTAGAATAAATTTGGATAATACCAGTACAAAAACATAGGTCAATCCTATGAAAGGATAAGCAAAACTTAAATCTACTGCAGACAGCACTATCAGCCATAAGGCTGCAGATATTACGTATAAGAACAGGCCTATTATAACTATAGGGCTTTTAATTACTGCTAAAAAAAGCCTGACCAGGCTGCCCAGCCCGTTAAAATCCAAGGCCCCGATACGATTCATGCCAATCTTAAGCAGTATCTGTCCCCCTACTGCAATAGCTACACTTATAAGAATAAGGGTTACGGATTTAGCCAAGCTCAATTTTTCCTTCTCCCCACCCATTTATCAATTGCCTTTTTTATTTATACCCTTATAACAAATTTATAAATAAAAATCTACAGTTTTCTAGCCAAATAGAACTGATTGGATACAGTGAGCCCCATAATGCGGTCAATATTTTTAAAATCCAGCAGCATGGAGTCCAGGCTTTCTTCCAACAAAAGATCATCTGTCCTGGGCAGGGTCGTACCTTTTTCCAGCACTTCCCTCATTCTTAAAGCATCCATTCCCAGTTTGCTGATCTCTGTCTGCAGTGCCCGGAAAATATTAAAATATATAAGAAGCATCCTCTCCCTGTTCTTCCGGTTAAGCTCATTTATCTCCTGGTTTACCTGCAAATGCAGGTTATGGTTAAGGTTTTTCATGGATTCATTATAACTTTTCCTAATATTCTCAAAGTACAGGCTGGCTAAAGAGTACATATACCTTTTAAGTTTGCCTTTAATGCTTTTATCCTGGGCCAGCTGTTCTGAGTTGAGCATATTAAATCCCGATAGCAGTTTAAGTTGTTTAAAGCCTTCCCGTGAAAACTGTATTTCAAACAGGTCAAACAGCTCATTTTTGCCGTATATATCCATAATTTCTTTCGTTTGGACTGTCTCTGGATCCAGTACCTGCTTCCAGGTTCCCTGGTCAATTATTTCAAAATCTGCATTTTTTAAAATATAGGCAGCCATGAAATCATCTAACGTGGTTTTAGCCTTGTCCTGGGTTTGGGACCGGCCAAAATAGTCAGCCAGGCCCTTGGTTTCCGGTATGGAAATAAACAGCAGGCCTTCCGTTTTGAGCTTGGTGCTTAAAATGTTTACCAGGTCGTGAAAAAATTTGGCGGTTATGCTCTCAAAGGCATTATTTATAATAATGCCGTCAAACTTGGTCCGGGAAGATATCTTGGATTTTAATTTTCCTACCAGGTCTATCTCTTCACCTTCCTGTTCCTGCTCCATTTCCTGGATCTGTACCGTATATATTTTGCCCAGCTCCCGGTTCTCTAAAAGATGCCTGTCTTCATATTTTTCAGACGTGATGGCTAAAATATTATTGCTGCGGCCAAAATTATCCTCAAGCACCTTGCTTATCTTTTGGTTCTGCTGGTCGATCAGCTCTATAATCTTCTTCTTGTCATAGGCATAATCCGGTTCCGTGCAGAACTTAACCAAAGGTTTAGCTACATTTTCCCAGGAAAAGGAAGGGGCAATCTTGTTCATGTTCTTTTTGTAGATTTCCTTTAAGCTGTTATTGGTAAGCATGGACTCCATTACCCGGGCCAGCTGCTGGGCATCCTGGTATCTAACTACTTCCCCCAGGTTGAACCTCTTTACCAATTTGGCAATAGAATCGCCTTCCGTAGTTATTACCGGAAGCCTGGCCCAAATATAGTCTATTACCCGGGTACGGAAGGAATACTCGGTTTCTATCCTTTTTTGGTGGATGGAAAGCCCTAGATCCGATTCCAGTAAAAAATCCTGCCTTAACTCATAAGGTGCCCACTGGTTAAAAAATACAAACTTGTCATAAAGGTCCAGCTCTTTGGCCAATCTTATGGCTTCCAGGCATTTATTCATCTGGGGCAGCTTGGGATCAGGGTGCCTGGTACCCAAAAACAACAGCTTTACATCCTGGCGGTGGCGGGTAATCTCCCATATAGCCTTAATGGCGGTTATGGGATCCAGCCAGTTCCAGATGCCTCCGCCCCAAAGGGCTATTTTGTCATCTTCCCTTAAGTTAGGTATAACCTGCTTTAGCTTCATTTCCTGGCTGTGCTGGGGCGGCTGGGACGGTATGCCGAAAGGAACCACATCAATAATTTTCCTCAAGGTACTGTCATCATCGTAATTATAGGTATTTATCCTGCCCATGGCATTGAGCATGCCTACCCAGTAGTCCCTCTGTTTTTCACTGGCGCAGATAAAGAAATCTCCAATTACCAGCTGAAGCTTGAGTATATTTAAGTTGCTCTTATCGATTCTTATTCTTTCTCCAATATCCCGGTCTGCAAACATTTCCAGGCTTTCTAAGTTAAAGGGATTATAGAGGTCTACTATAATTTTCCCCTTAAAGTTTTTAAGGTAGGGAAAATAATAGATTATATGGCCCTGGATAAGAATGATATCAGCATTATCGGTCAGCGCTTTTAAGCTGCGGTAATCCTGGGTGTTGTACTGCCTCACCTTAAAACCATCTGCTTTTAAGTCTACCCGGTTAGGGGTAGCCAGGGTAACTTCACAGAATGGCGACAGCACCCGGGCAAATTCATAAAATCTGATGCCCGGTCCCGCCATCTGGGAACCAATTACATCATGGGATATTATCAGCAGCCGGATTATATTATTTTCCATAATCATTCCTTCTGTTTTTAAATTAAGGTTGCCTTTATTTTAACTTCAATCTGTTTAATATAAAATGGTTTTTTATTCTAACTGCCAGGTTGAAAAGCAGCAGTAAAAAATTCTTGGCATAGGCAGACCGCAAAGCCCTTTTCTGGTCTGCAGTAGACTGCTCCCTTACCCATTTTCTTTCAGCAGCCCAAAATTCACGGTAAGGCAGTTTGGCATTAAGCACAGCGCACCTTATCCTGTTCTTATGGTAAAGGTGGTAAAAACTGCTGCTGTATTTTTTCAAGGTCACCGCTTCAGCATGCCTGGCCATGGCCAAAGGGTTTACCGCCACCCTGTATCCCAGCCTGGCGCATTTCAAGCAATAGTCCAGCTCCTCAAAATAAGCTGGCCTGTACCCGGTATCAAAGCCCCCTAGACCAGTAAACAGTTCTGTCCTGGTAGCCAGCATGGCCCCCGTTACATATCTTACATCCCTTACTGTATCCAGCACATTTTCCTTTTCCTGTTTGTATTTATCCTTAAGCTGGCTGTAGCTTTTACCTGACCCTATATGTGTGGTTAGATAATTGGAGGATACCAGCCCTCCCAAATGCTGTATGGTATCCTGCTCATAGTCCAGTATCAGTCCTCCCGCCACCCCTATCCTGCGGTCACCCTCCAGGGCTCTTATAAGTTGGTCCAAGGCGCTGGTATCCAAATACAGGTCAGGGTTTAAAAAGATTATGTAACGGTAATCCTTTAACCTTTTTTGCATGTAACCCCAGCAGGCTTTCCTGATAGCCCCGGCAAAACCATAGTTTTCATTCATCTTTAGCAATTTGAAATTCTTGGGCGATATCCCGGGGACAGAATTCCTAAACTCCCTTATCCTGCTTAAGCTTAAGTCGGTAGAATTATTGTCCACTACCAGCAAAAACCAGGAATGATAATCCTGGGATACTACTGAATTCAGGCATTTTTCTATAAAACTTTCGCTGTTGTAACTTATAACCACAATCAGGCTTTTTGGTTCCATAGGGATTGATGTAAGGTTTTACAAGCTAATTGATTTTAATACAGAAAACCTATTATTACAATTTTTGCACAAGCCTACCTGCCTATTTTCCCCTTTAATTTTTTAAGGTAGGCATAACTGCGATAAACAAAGCCCCTCTTTACTATGGCTTCCAGCTCGCCCAGGCGGCGGTCTCTTTCTTCTATCATCTTCTTCTGCCTGTAGGTAATATCCTCTAAATTGGCCAATGCTTCTTCCTTAAGGAACATCATCTCTTTTCTGTGGCCGCTGTCCGGGGCATGGGCGGGGCTATCTACCCATTGCCTTAAACTTTTAGCAGTAAGGCCATAGCTGAAATTATCCAATCCATACTGCCTCCCTTTTTGGCCCCTCTCCTTTACTTGGCTGCGGTGGGAAGCCAGGTAGATTAGCAGCTGGGCCAAATCCTGGCTGTCATGGGGAGAAAAGGTATACCCTATTTTTTCCTGCTTTACTATATGGGTAAGCTCGCATACATCGGAGCTAACCACACAAAGGCCGGCCCGCATCCAGTCCAGTATACGGTTTTTGCTTCCCAGCCTCACTTCATAAATATCCTTATCAATATTTATACCTATATCGGCTTCCAGGTAATAATTAGGCACATCCTCGCCCTTAACCCATCCTTTCATGATAAAGTTATCCTTAAATTTACTTTTTTCAATCAAGGATAAAAAATGGGGATAGGTTTTGATATCCTGCTCCGGGATCTCCCCTCCGGTGGAAACAAACTTTATGCTCCGGTTAGAGGCCATGGCCTGCTGCAGGCCTTCAAACAGGG
Source organism: Actinomycetota bacterium (assembly GCA_028698215.1). Classification (NCBI taxonomy): domain Bacteria; kingdom Bacillati; phylum Actinomycetota; species Actinomycetota bacterium. The sequence continues at coordinate 39,409 of JAQVDY010000010.1, forward strand.
TATCTACGTCGGTCCAGGTATTATAGCCTCCCGTCCATAACACTACAAAGTCATCTTCTGAAACCCGGCCGGTGTTCCTGATGACTGTTTTAGTATGCTCATAGTTTTCGGCAGCCATGCCGCAGGGTATGCTGCAGCTGAAATCATAGCCCAAAGTATGCCGGTTAAGCCTGCCTGCCGCCCCCAGCTCTCCTATTAGGGCATATTCCTGCCTGCCGGATACACAGGAAAACATATCTGCCTGCTGCAATATGTGGTATTCCCGGTTCCAGTAATGAAACAGGCAGCCGTCGTTTTGGTCTACTGCCGCCCTGGCCTGGGCCTCAGCCATTACATGACCAAACAAATCCGCCCACATGGGCTGGGTGGATTTAATCCTGGAGGCGATATAGGAAGGGTAAAAGCTGCAGCCTATTATACAGTCCGGATTAAATTTCTGGCATAAACCAGAGACTAATTCCCTATGTTCAAAATCATGGGGGGAAAGCAGGTGGTAATCGAAACTGTAAGCGCCATATTTAAACCCCTCCCTGTGGCTGGAAGAAAAATCCTGGTTGTAGGCGCTGGGTATGGCATAACTTACCAGGCAAACCTGGTGCCCGTCCTGGAGCAGGGGCTGGACAAACTGCCAGGTCCTAATCCCTGTGCCGTAAACTTTTTTATCGTTTTCAAAAGGCAGGGGACTCATCCCCAGTATGAATAATTTCCCCATATACCAGCCTTAATAAATTTTGTCTTAACTTTACCATAAAAATAGTAAAAGAAAAATTTATAAGAACCAGCATTTGTTTCTGCCCTTTACAGCCCGCGCTAAATTTATTACTTAGTTGATGATTTTTAGGTCTTATAGTATATAATTACCATATAAATTTAATACAAACTTTATGCATATGCACAAAAATTATAGGAATGAACTAAAGTACTATATAAATCATATCGACCACATTAAACTTTTGGACCGCATGAAGGGGATATTTGTAGAGGATACCCATTCCAAAGACCGGGGGTACCTGGTTAGAAGCCTTTATTTTGACAATAAATCCAATAACAGCTATTACCATAAAATTGCCGGGGTAAGCGACCGCCAAAAATACAGGATTAGGATATATGATCTTAATCCCAGTCCCATCAAACTGGAGATAAAATCTAAAAGGCAAACCTATATCCATAAGCAGTCTGTTACCATAGCCCAGGACCAGGCCAGGCGCCTTATAGAGGGGGACTATAGGTTTTTAGCCCAGCATGACCACCGTACCGCCCGCCTGGTGCTGGCCAAGTTTTCCCAGGACAGCTTCCATCCGGCAGTAATAATTGATTATTTTCGGCAGGCTTATGTTTATCCTGAGAGCGGGCTTAGGGTTACTTTTGACCGCTGCCTGGGTAAAAACGAGACCAGCTTCAGCCACTTTTTCCAATCAGGCTTGGATTTAAACCCGGTTATAGATTCCAAGAGGATAATAATGGAAATAAAGTTTAGCCAGCCTATTCCCCTATGGATAAAAAAGATACTCCAGGTGGGCAGCTTTGAAAGCTGTGCCATAAGCAAATATACTTTATCAAGATATATAGAAGGGTAAGATAATGGATAGGATTACGTTCAGGAGCTTTTTGGAATCCTTAAATGTGGATTCCATACAGGATATCACCCAGCAGATCAGCCTGGTCCAGGTAGTATTGAACCTGGTATTAGCATTAGCTATTGCCATGTTCATCTATTGGATATACAAGATTACCTTCTCCGGAGTATTGTATTCCAAGAATTTTAATATAACCCTGGTGTTGGTATCTTTAGTAACCACTTCCGCGGTGATGATTATCGCCTCCAATATAGTGTTAGCTTTGGGTATGGTAGGAGCCCTTTCCATAGTAAGATTCAGGATGGCGGTAAAGGACCCCAAGGATGTGGGCTTTCTGTTCTGGGCTATCACCAACGGCATAATCTGCGGGATATCCGCCTATGCTTTAGCTATTATCTGCGCCCTGTTTATAGGCCTGGTAATATTCGTACTTTCCAAAAAACTAAGGGTCACCGAACCTTACCTGCTTTTAGCGGAAGCCAGCCAGGATAACTGGCAGCAGGTGGAAGGGATATGCCAAAAACTATGTCAGGTGTATAAGCTCAGGTCCAAAAACATAAGGGACAACCGGTACGATTTGGCAGTGGAGGTAAAGATTAAAAAAGATAATCTGCAGCAGTTCATATCAGAAGTTAAAAACCTGCCTTCCATGGAAAATATAAAGGTAGTATCTTATGAAGGAGACCTGGAAGAGGGTTAGGTTTGATGTTTAAAAAAAGGGACCTGGTAATCATTTTAATTTTGGCCGCGGCCCTGGCCCTATCCTTGTTTCTATACTGGTCCCAACACCAGGATTTTTCTGTAGGAAAAACCTCTGCTGTTTTTGGCTCCAATAGCAATACCCTCCTGGTAAGGCTTGATCCAGAGGCAGAAACCCTGCAGAAAATATCCTTTGATTTTCCCTTCAGCAACCATCAGGTATACCTGGAGGATCCACTTACCGGGGAAATGGTTAAGCTAAGTTCGGGTGACTATTATGATTTTGGCTCCTATATCTTTCATTCCACCCTTAAAGTAGGCAGAGAAGAGTATGACTTATGGGTAACCAATGGCCAGCTGCCCATAATCTCTATTGCTACTGCAGGGCAGGATATACCTAATGAACCCAAGGTTCCCTGTATCATATCCAGTTTGGATAAAAACATCAGCCATAATATAACGGCAGAAATAGAGACTGTAAACAATTACCAGCATTGTCCCCAACCAAGTTACAGCTTTAATCTAACCGGCAATCCCTTAACTGGAAAACCTGCCCCTTTGATGGATTACGGCAATGATACCCGCTTTATATTAAGCGCCCCTTATTTTGACCCTTCACTGATGAGGGAAAAATTGGCTTATGACCTGTATTCATTAATAGATGAGCAGGACAGTTTAGCCCCCCGTTACGTGGAGCTTTTTGTAGAAGGCGGTTACCAGGGCATATATATCCTGTACCAGAGGCACTCCCCTTCCCTGTTTTCTGTAGATGAAAAGCAGGGAGCCTTATTTGAGGCTTCCGGATGGCAGGCTAATTTTGCCCATGGCATTCAGGGTTTTTCCCAGGTAGGCTCGCAGGATGATAGGTTTTTTATGCTGGAAGGGTTAATCCAGCAGGTATACCAGCAGCAGTTCCCTTCCGGCCTGGACCTGGAAAGCGCAGTGGATAATTACCTGCTTTACCTCTATTCCGGATGCAGCCACCCTTTGGCGGCACATCAGTTTATCTATGGCCAAACTGCTGATGAGAAACTTAAATTGGCCCCGGGAGATTATTATCAAAGCAGCTGGGGCAGGGACAGCCGTTCTATAAAGCTGCCCCCGGAAGTGCTTAAGCTGGGCCGGCTGTTCAGCCTGCTGGAAGAGGAGCCACAGTTTAAGCAAATGCTACAAAACAAATGGGAAGATTTAAAGGATAGCCTGTTAAGTACCCAGCAGATGCAGTCCCTTATCCAGGCTAATGCCGGGCAGCTTAAACCCGCCCTGGAACGCAACCGTATAAGGTGGCCCTATCAGCCGGAACTGTTTGAAGACAGCCCTAGCTTCAGCCAGGAACTGGAATATATGCAAAGCTATATGGGCCAAAGATGGGAATGGTTAGACAGCTACCTTAATACATCCCTGGATATATACATAGGGGGGCAAAAGGCAGCCGTCAACCATGAAACCAAAACCATCTACTGCTCCTTGGAGCCGGGAGCAGATACCCGCCAGGTTATTGAAGCCAGCCTGCCAGCAGGTTCCAGTATACATATACAGCCGCTTTCCTATGGCAGCTTCAACCTGGACTACCTGCAGCAGAAAGACAGGTACCCTGATGATGGCTTTCTAAATTTAGATGAGCCTTCACCGCAGATCAAAATCAATATAGAGAGCATCGAGGAAGGTGCTGCTTTGTCCGGTATCATTGAGGTAACCGGCTGGGCAGTCAACAGTCAATTCCAATCCGACCCGGGAATAGAGGCCATATACCTATCCGATGGCCCCCTGTCTGGGCAGAATTACCTGGGCCAGGCTGGCTATGGGCAGGCTAGGATAGATGTAGCCCAAAATTTTGGTAACCAAAACTACAGTAATTGCGGTTTTTCCTTTTCCTTTGACTCTGCCTACCTGGCTAACGGAAGCCACTCCCTTTATGTTTACGCTGTGGGTAAGGACGGCAGCTACTCTGTGGCCAGGGTAGACTTTAACCTGGACAACCTTAACAGCATGTCCGATTATCCGGTTCCCCAGACAGGCTACCTGTCTCCTGGACAGCATTATGACTTTGTGGATTTCATATACCATGGCAACCTGGCCCTGGAAGGCCACGGAACCTATGAGTTATGGGTAACTACTGGACAGATACCCATAATCACCATAGACACCGGGGGGCAAGATATAATTAACTTTCCCAAGATTGGCTGCCAGTTCCAGCTTATCTCTGCAGAAAACTGGTATAACTACCATACCCCGCCCATGGAGGGCCTGATAGAAGTAAGGGGAGGATCCAGCCGGTTTTCCCAAAAGAAGTCCTATAGCTTTAAATTTGAAAGAAGCCTGGTGCATAATATTGACCTGGACCTGCTGGACATGGTCCAAGCCAGGAAGTGGATATTAAACAGCTGCTTTTTGGATCGCTCCTTTATGAGGGATAAGATATCTTATGATTTGTTTAACCAGCTAAGGGATGACCGGCATTACGATTTTGCTTCCCAGACCAAGTTTGTGGAAGTGTTTGTAAACGGCAGGTACAACGGGCTTTACCTGCTTACGGAAAGAATAGATGAAGACAGCTTAAACCTAGCTGACTACAGCCCTGATGACCCTATGCATAGTGTAGTGTATAAATCCTATAGTTCAGCTACCAGCTGGAGGAGGTTCAATACAGACCTGGATTATATACCTTTTGACAAGCTGGGGCCCTATCACGGCTATTTGCAGAAAGAGCCCAACCCTGACAATCCGGACCATCAGGAATTCTGGAGTCCTTTGGCTTATTTTAAAGAGATGGCCATAAAATCCCCTGACCCTTATTTCAGCCAGCATATAGAAGGCATGCTGGATACTTCCAATGCTATCGACCTGCATCTGTTGATACTGGTTACCGGGGCTGATGATGCCTTGCTGAACAACCAGTACCTGGCCCGGGATAACCAAGGGGACAGCCTCTTTTTCTTTGTCCCCTGGGATTACAATGCGTCTTTTGGCAGGAATGCCTATAGTATTAAAACCTCTTTTGCCCGCTGGTATTCCAATGGGCTGCTGGACCGGCTGTTACTGCTTTCTCCCTATCAGCAAGAGTTTAAAAACAGGTGGAACCAGGTTAGGGAATCGGTGTTTTCCTACCAGAATATAGAGCAGATGATAGAGGAAAATGCACGGCTTATAGAAGATGCAGCCGCGCGTAATTTTAAGAAATACCCCATTATAGTGGGCGATGACTGGAAAAAGGACCAGCATATAGACCCTTATGACTTTAACCAGGAACTGGACTACTTAAAATCATGGGCCCATAACCGCATTAATTTTTTAGATGCCTATATTAATTCCACTACTGATTTGGCCCAGAATATGGTAAATGAAGCCATACGTATAAATGTAGATTATCCCCTGGCTGCCCAGGAGGTAAACCAGGAGTTTGTCCTTAGCGGGTGGGCAGTAAATATTGCCAGCCAGCAGGAGACTGGTATCCAGAGGCTAACAGTGTTTAAGGAAACGGGAGGCAGGCTTGAGCTTCTTACTGAAGTTTCTTACGGGCAGCCCCGGGAAGATGTAGCCCAATTCTTTTCGGTTCCCGGCTATGAGCCCTGCGGATTCAGTGCTCCGATTGCCTTAGACCAATTGGATAAGGGGATAAACCTGCTGTGGATTTTTGCCTATGATTATCAGGGAAAATACAATATTGCACCTTTAGAGATAACGGTAAAATATTAATCTATTTGGTAGGCAAACAGCCGGGTAGGTATATGTTCAGCTATGGGCCAATCAGGGTCATGCATCAGCAGCTCAGAGCTAACCACCAATAAATAAGGGTGGCAGTAGGCCAGGTGCCGGGCCAATCCCTCTACCGGCTGCTGGTATATGATATCCATGCTGTCCTGCTGCAGGACTGCCAGCTGGCTGCTGGTTTCAGCCTGTACCAGCGCCCATATCCGGCCGTCTTCCACTTTTATTTGCTGCACATAGCCATCCAGCCCCGCGCTTTGCTTTAGCTGGGGCTTTGGCCCCAGGCTGTAGGAATTTACTCCCTGGCTGCCGGCAGTATAAAGATATCCGGATGATATCTCTAAATGGTTTATCCATCCTTCAATGTTATGGATGCTCTGCCGGCCGGGCTGGCCGTCCTTTGCCTCTAACACCCAAAGCACCCCGCTTCCTCCCGCATAAATAAATCCATCCTGGGCTGCCAGCGAATATAGCCTATGGTCCACATCAAGCTGCCACATAATTACCGGCCGGCCGGGCTCTGAAATATCAACAGCATAAATTCTAGCCAGCTCCTGCTGTTCCGGTCCCATATAGGAGGCTTTCAGGTACAGGGTGCTGCCTTCCCTGGCCATCTTTATATCAAATCCCTCCAGGTCCAGGACGGCCAGATGCTGCAGGGTTCCCTGTTCTGTACTTATAATATCCAGCCGGTGGTTGGGACAGGCATATATGATATTTTCAGCCAAATTAAGGTTTATGGCCCATCCCTGGTTTTCGGTCCATCCGGCATAACTGTAATCAGCAGCCAGGCTTGGCTGGCCTTCCTGCAAAAAGTCTACCACTGCTATACGGTTGTTTAAGCCCATATACAGGTATTGGGGTGAAATATCCAGGCCGTAACACTCTGAATCCAAATCCATATGCCCCAGCAAATCAAGTTTAAGCTGGTAGGCGGCATCCGCGCTGCTGCCTTGGTTTTGCAGCTCCGGCTGCCGTTCTGCCAGAAAATAGTACAGCAGGCTGGAAAGAATCAGCAGCAGGATTAAAATAGTTACTGTAAGTATCCATTTTTTCATGTTCGGCCACCCATAATTCAATAGAAAAAATATGAGCAAACTTGTATAATGTTAAAATATTTATCAATTTTAGCATAATCAATGAAGAATTTACTAATAACCGGAGGAGCCGGCTTTATAGGCTCCAGTTTTATAGGCCGGCTGCTAAAAAGTAATTACCGGGGCAGGATTATTTGCCTGGATGATTTTAATGATTATTACTCGCCTGCCATTAAGAGAAGTAATATTGCAGAGTATAGGAATTATCCTAACTTTCTGCTTTATGAAGCAGACATAACTGATTATGAGTCACTAGTGCAGCTGTTTAAGGCCCATAAGATAGACAAGATAGTACATCTGGCTGCCCGGGCAGGGGTAAGGCCGTCTATCGAGGACCCGCTGCTGTATGGAAAGGTAAATGTAAGCGGTACCCTTAATTTGCTGCAGCTGGCCTGCCAGTATAAAATACACAAATTTATATTTGCCTCATCCTCCTCTGTTTATGGCAATAACCAGAAAATACCTTTTGCCGAGCAGGATAATGTAGATTTTCCAATCTCCCCCTACGCAGCTACCAAAAAAAGCGGGGAGCTGATTTGTTATACCTATCACCACCTGTATGAAATGGACTGCTTCTGCTTGCGGTTCTTTACCGTATACGGCCCCCGGCAGAGGCCGGAAATGGCTATTCATAAGTTTGTGGACCTGATAGAGAAAGGAAAGCCAATACATATGTACGGGGATGGTTCCACCAGCAGGGATTATACTTTTATCGATGATATAACCCAGGCACTGGAGACCTGCCTGGACCGCCTGCAGGGCTACCAGATCTTTAACCTGGGCAACTGCCATCCTATCACCCTTAAGCAATTAATCAGGCTGATTGAGCAAAAGCTGGGCAAGAAAGCCCAAATTGTGCCTATGGAAATGCAGCCCGGAGATGTGGATATTACCTATGCTGATATAACTAAAGCCAAAAAATGGCTGGACTATAATCCTGCTACCCCCATAGAAGAGGGGATTGAAAAATTTATTACATGGTACCGAGAAAAGGAAAATTAAATTGGCTAAGACAAAAGATAATCCTTCATCTTTTTTTAAAAGCAAAGCTTTCATCATACTGATACTGGCAGCCCTGCTGCTGGCTATTGCCATACCAGTGGGTTACATGTACTATCTGGACTACCTGAACTCCCCCAATTTTGTAAGCCCGGAATCCAACTTTATTTCCGTCTCTGCTGACCAGGCCAGCCCGGGAGACCAGCTTACCTATACTATCAGGCTTGCCAATGAGGGCAGAAAAGAGGCAAATGATATCCATGTAACTACCGATTTGCCGGAACATACTACCCTAACTGATGAGGATACAGACTACCTGGAACAGATAATCGGAAACCAGGTTAAGTTTTTGATAGACAGCCTTCCTGTGGGCCAGAATATAGAATTTAGCTACACAGTTACCATAGACAATCCCCTGGACAATGGGACAGTTATCAGCAATAACAGCTTCCTGGTTAATTACCAGAGGCAGGGAGACCAAGAAACTGTAGAGAAAAAGTTTGAGACTGACCTTAAGACCACTGTTACCAGCAATATTGATTTCTCCGAATCCTATTACAAGATAACCGATGAAAATGGTGGGTACATCAGGATGGGAGATACCTTAAACATTGTATATTTTGTTAAAAACAGCGGTAATATGATAGCTGAAAATGTAAAGATAAAGGGTATCATACCCGCTAATACCAATTTGGTGGAAGGAAGCTTCTCTTCAGATTCAGCCTATATGGACCAGGTGGACGGGGAAACAGTAATAAAGCTGGATAAGGTAGAAACCAATGCCAAGATGTTTATTAATTATTCAGTACAGGTGGCTTCCGGCCTGGCAGATAATACCAAGGTTTTATTTGAGCCCACTATTGAAAACGGAACCATGCAGGCAGTGATGGAAAACCAGGAATTTACAGTGCGGGCTTTTCCCCAGTTTACACCCTTGAGCCTGGCCGGGGTAGATGAAAACGGAGGTGACCTGCTTCCCAATGAAACGGTAAGGTATACGGTAACCTTTAAAAACGAAGGGGACGGCAGCGCCTTTAATGTATTTGTAGAAAATGCCATCCCGGACAATACCACCCTGCTGGACTACAGCCTAGAGCCTTCCCAGTTTAACTGGGAATTGCAGGATAAGGTGTTCAGTATAAGAATAGCAGAACTGGCCCCGGGCGAAGAGTTCAGCTATTCTTACCGGGTAAAAGTAGCCGGAGGCCTTTATTACGGAACCAAGATTACCAATACCAATACCCTGATACACCAGGAAGAAAGGCTCAGTTCCCAATCTGTAACCCATACAATTATCTCCAATTATGGTTATAATGTGGTGGTAATGGGAGATTCCCAAGTGGCCAATACCAACTGGGCAGGCCATCTTAACGGTATTTTTGAGCAAAAGTATTTTTATGGCGATTTTAACTTCATAAAAAGCGGCAAGGGCGGAGAGACAGTGCTGATGGGATACAACCGCATGCTTAGCTCAGGTGTTTTGGGACAAAGCCCCTATATCTTCATCCTCAACTATGGCACCAATGATGCCGATACCTCTTCCGGCTATTACCGTATAGCGCCGGAGACTTTCCGGTACTACCTGGGAGCCATGATAGATACCATTAAAACCAATACCGGTGCCCTGGTGGTAGTAATGTCTACCGGGCCGGTAAATGAAGGAGTAAATGAAGCCCACACCAATTCCGATTTGGCCACCTATAGTAACCTGGCAGCACAGGTAGCCGCCCAGCATGGAGCTGTATTTGTGGATGTGTTCAATCCCATGATGCAGAGCGGAAATCCTAATCAGTACCTGGGCGATGGGCTGCATTACAACAGCAATGGAGACCAGTTTGTAGCCAGTATTGCCTTTAATACTATTTCCAGGCATTTAAACCAGTATGGAACCAGGTAGGGTTTTATTTAGTTTCCCCTGATGATATAGAACAATATATTGGCCAGCAGCAGAACTGCCAGCAGCAGTACTGCCAATATTATATTAACCGCAGCTATAGCTTTTTTGCTCCGCCCGGATATATGCAAACTTAAATTCACTATGCCTATAATAGCCAGGCCTATTAATAACAGGTAGACTGTAAAGAATATGTAGTCGCTGGAGGCCTTGGCCAGCATAGTGCTGATAGGCCTGGTAGTGATTATCCTTACTATAAGCTGTTTAATGGTCCCCAAGCTTAGCCTCCCTTAGCTGGTCTGCTATATCCTTTCCCAGCAGCACCATGATCCAGATAATTATGGCGCTGTATGCGGTCCTGAAAAAATTGATAAAGGTTTCCACGCTTACCGTAGTGCCGAATTTTATGCTTAATATCTGCAGCTTGAAGTTCTCTGCTACCTGATGAAAATAAGTGCCGTCTATGGGGCTGAAAAGATAAGGGGTAAATACTCCTATATCAGAATTAAACAGCCAGAAGAAGAACCAGGCAACTATCAACAGGTAAAATAGGCCCATGTATTTGGAATGCCGGCAGATAATAATAGCAGCAAAGGGAATAAACCAGCTGAACCACTGGGCAGCAGAAGGGGATGTTAGGTAAAATATTAAAAAGAAGATCAGGCAAAACATGGATACCATGGTAAGCTGGGAGTCAGGATAAATAAGGTTAACTGCTCCTTTTCCCTTTATTTTGTAGCTGTAGGTTATATACAGCAGGGCAGCTAAAAATAACAGGTAAAACAATACAAACAGCTGCAGCTTAAATCCGCCCAAGGCTATCAGGGAATAATCAAATAAAAACCGCAAGAACTGGCTTTCTGCTTCCAGGCCATGCACAGTCCGGGTACCGGGATAGGTCATATGGAATCCAAATACGGCCAGGATGGGAAGCGCGGTAAACAGTATAAATATAATCTTGTCCTTAATCCTTTGAGGCAGCAGGATAAACAACACCGGTATTAAAAAGAAGGTATAAGCCCTGCTTACTACTGACATTCCCAAAAACAGGCCGGCCAGGTAGATATTTTTTTTCCTTATGCCAAAATACAGGCACAGGGCCAGTAAAAAGAAAATATAAATTTCATACCTGCCAAAGATGTATACCGCATATATTATTACCGGATTAAACATCCAGAATTTTAAAAAAGCCATAGTATATTTTCTTTGCCCTATCAGTTTAAGCACCAGCAGCACGGTGGCTATCTCCAGCAACAGGTAAGGAACTTTTAGCATAAACAGGGTCCTAAAGATATAGGGGGAATCCACAAAATTAAGCATATTGCCAATTTCTATGGTAGTGATACCCCCTTCCATGGGCACAAAGACCTGGGATGCATTGGGGATAAGGGGCATCATTATCTTCATAAAAAAGGCATCCATGTAATGGGAGACAAACTGGAAAAAACTGGGGAAAAGGTTTATGCCTTCTGCAATCTGGTAAACCCTTATATGTTCAGATAAGAAATCATTATGGGCAGTAAAAGGCATGAATAAAAACCGCAGAAGTATTCCTCCCAGAATAACCCTGTTAATCCTCATCCTTAAACCGGGCTGATTGCTGGCTTCAGTAGGATAACAACCCAGATAGATCCGGTTTAGCCTAGCTTTTAACCCCTGCATCCCTCCGCCTTTCCCTGATGAAGATAAATACCGCGCCGGCTGCCGATATCAGTAATACCAGTACCGATACCGCGGCGCTAACAAAGAACCATACCGGCACATACCTGAATTCTACCACATGTTGGCCTGGTTCCAAATACAAGGCCCTAAACAAGTAGTTGGCTTTTACTATATCTGCCCGCTGCCCGTCTATAAATGCCCTCCAGTCTGGATCGTAGCGGTCCAGAAGTACCAGGTAGGCCTCTTTTTCATTTTCCGCTTCTATCACTACCCGGTTATAGCTGTAGTCGGTAATCTCTACCCTGCCGGCAGTCTCTCCGGTTACCGGTACCTGCTCTCCTTCCAGCAATACGGTATGGCTTAGATCCAGCTTATGGTTGGCCACCAGGTAAGCTAAAACATGATCTTCTGATTCAAATTCCATGGAACTGCCCGCCAGGTAAGCCCGGGGAAGATAATTGTAGTTTCGGTATATTTTTACCTCTTTATTATAGTTTAGCATCAGGTTTCCCAGCCCCAGGCTGTCCTTGGGGATGATGGTAGGATTACCCCAGCCAGCCTTGTCATTTTCGCTGTTTTGCTTACTGGCAGTCTGGAATACTATTTTTACCTGCCGGTCCCCGTAACCGGAAAGATCGATACGGTGAACAAACCATCTCCGGTCATCCTCTACCTGTATGGGGTTTAAATCTTGTTCAAATATCATTTCTGACCGATCTCCCTGCTGTATGTACACCCTGAATATTACCCCGTCTCCCTCCTGGGCCGACCAGTAATCAGGATGGATGGCATTGTAGAAAACCAGTTCACTGGAGGCAGGTACGAGGTATTCAAACTCCATGGCAGAATCAGGGCTGACTTCTATGGTAGGTATTATATGTTCCATAAAATTCCATACACTGAGTACGGAATTTTCCCTGCTGTGCTGGTTAAGGTTCTTATCCATATTATTATAGAAATAGCCCATCTCCTGCATAAAGGCATAGCTGGTTACGTATTTGGTATTGGTAAGGGCTAAGAAATTGGCGTACATCTTATCGGCGCCCACCTTGCCGTTGGGCCTTACCTGGCCGCTGCCCTGGAATGCTGCCCAGAACTGGGCATAATTGTAGGGCATTACCGGATCATATCCAGCGATGTCTTCCAGCCCATGTATCCACAGGGAATTGGGGTTAAAGGTACCGCCCATTATCCCCAGGTTCCTACTCTTTTCCGTATCCTGCTTAAGGTAGGCTAAAGATTCGGTTTCAAAAAAGACCTGGTCCGGGGATGAGGTGGTATTATAGTTTATGCCGAATAGGAATAAATCAGCTACAATCAATGGTACCATCAGCCAGGCCCAGGCTTTCCTGTTAGTCTTAACGGCCAGTATAATAAATACTGCCGAGACTGCAGCCAGTATTAGAAACAGGATAAAGGACCAGGTTTCCAGCCATATTATGGGGTGCTGGTCCATGGTGGTTATACTTATATGGGTATTAAAAGTTAAGCTTAGCCCTACCATCAAGGCTATAAAAGAAGCGGCCAGGCCAGCTGTTACCATTATGATTTTCTTTTTTTGTCCGGTGGTTACTTTTTGCAGGTAAGATATTCCATAACCGGCCAATACTGCCAGGCAGAAAGGAATCAATAGCAATATCCTGGAGATAGATGATTTATCAAAAAAGGGAATGATGCGGTTAAACAGCTCAAATATCTGGGGCACAGAGTTTAGCAGTACCGCTACTGCGGCTACTGCCAGCAAAGACCATACCACCTTGCCTCTTTTAAATATTACTGCTATAGCAGCCAGCAGCAGCGTAGCTATCCCGGAATAACGGACCGCCTCTATAAAATTGGTGCCCGGCAGCCAGAAAGAGCCCTTGATTCCATTGCCGAAAAAGTTGGGGTTGAGCATGGTAATCAAGTACCTGAAATTCATGCTGCCCCCGCCCCCTCTTTCCTGCACCGCCCGCAGGGAGTCCTGCAGCTCACGGTAGAAAGGCAGAATAAAACTGATCCCGATACCCAGCCCAATTACTGCCAGCAGGGCAGTACCCCCAATATTTTGGCCAACCTGTTTAAACTTTTTATCCTTAAGGTCATAAATTATTTGCACCAGTAGTATTATAATTATGGCTATGGCCGTAAACTGAACTGCCTGGCTGTATCCGGACAGTACCTGCAGGCCCAGGGCAATACCTCCCAGTATGGCAAAAATTGCCCTTCTTTCTTTAAAAAACCGGAACAAAAACAACAATATCAGCGGTATCCACAGCTCTCCCCTAAAATGGGTAGGAAATTCCAGCCATACCACCGTATTGGCATTAAACATAAACACCGAGGCTGCAAAAAAAGAGCCCAGCTTGCCTATGCCCAGGCTTTTACACAATATATAGGTAAACAATCCCCCCACCAGCAGGTGAAAAGCCACCGTAAAGCCAAAAGCATACTGGGCCGGCATAAGCAAATGCATAAAATCTAAGGGGTTAAACATCTCGCTAACCAGTTTGGCATTGTAGGGGTAGCCGCAAAAAGACAGGGGGTTCCACAGGGGTAAAGACCCCTGGTCCAGGCTGGCCTTCATATAATATTTCATGGGATAATAGATAAAAATGGGGTCAGACAAAGCATTATTGTAAGGGGCTTGGCCCGGGCTGTACTGGTTTTGTTGGTCCAGGACCCAGGGATGGACTGAAGTGTTAATCATATCTGCCGGCAGCAGCACTTCCCCGGCAAAGAATATCTTCCACATAAACCCCATGATCATTATTATTAGCAAAACCGATACTATGATGTATTCTTTTATTCTGGATTTATGGTTTGTATGTTTGCCTAACACCTGCATCCTGACCTTGATTTTTAGATAGATTTTATCATTTAAAATATAGATTTAAAACCAAAGGTTAAAAAAATAATCATTTTTAACTTTATATATTTCTAATTTTCAACCTTACAGGCTTGCATAGACAAACCCCAACTATAATGCTAAACTTTTTTCATATTTTAGTTATAATTTCCAAGGATTTTTAATGAATAACAGCGATAAAATTAATATTTCAATTATTGTTCCCATATACAATGAAAAGGACAATATTGCAATGCTGCATCAAAGGCTTCAAAAGGTATTAAACCAAATGGGTCTTACATACGAAGTACTGTTAATAGATGACGGCTCCCGGGATGGAAGCTGGGAAGAAATGCTTAAAGTGCACCAGGCCAACCCCCGGTTCAGGATTATTAAGCTCAGGAGAAACTTCGGCCAGACCCCGGCTATGAGCGCCGGTTTTGATTATAGCCAGGGAGAGATTGTAATAACTTTGGATGCAGATCTTCAAAATGAACCTGAGGATATTCCCAAGCTGGTGGAAGAAATGAATAAAGGTTTTGATGTGGTTAGCGGATGGAGAAAAAACAGGAAAGAGAATTACCTTACCCGCCGGCTCCCTTCCATTATGGCCAACCGCCTTATATCTTTTTTAACCGGGGTAAAACTGCATGACTTTGGCTGCACCCTTAAAGCCTACCGGCAAGAGGTGGTAAAAAACACCAAGCTTTATGGGGAAATGCACCGTTATATTCCAGCTTTAGCCAGCTGGATGGGTATTAGTGTTTCCGAGGTGGTGGTAAATGATAATCCCCGGACACATGGTAAATCCAAATACGGCCTTAACCGTATTTTCAAGGTGTTCCTGGATATAATAACGGTTAAGTTTTTGCTTAGCTTTTCTACCAAGCCCATACAGATATTTGGGTTGTTAGGTTTGATTGTCGGTTCCCTGGGAGGCATACTTACCCTGGTGCTGATCATTCAAAGAATATTCTTCCTGATAAGCCTGGGCAACCGTCCATTGTTTATACTGGCCATATTTTTGGTTTTTATCGGCATCCAGTTTATAACCTTTGGATTGCTGGCGGAATTAAATGTGCGGATATACCATGAATCACAAAAGAAGCCTACTTATTTTGTAAGGGAGATAAAGGGCTAATTGGTGAATTTAAAAAAGGTATCCAGACTACTGAATTCATACCTTAACTACATAAAAAGAAATCCCCGGCCCAACTACTGGCCCTGCCGGGTATGGATAGAGGTGACCAGTAACTGTAACCTGGAGTGTCCACTTTGTCCTAACCGTGATATGGAGCCGGAGCAGAAAGGTTTTATGGATTACGGCCTTTTTACTGATATAATCGACCAGCTGGGCTCCCGGGTAAATGATATCTACCTCTTTCACAGGGGCGAGCCTTTCCTGCACCCCCAGCTGATGGATATGATTGGCTATGCCAAAAAGACACCGGCTACAGTTAGAATCCACACCAATGCTACCCTGCTGGATAAGGAAAAATCCCACCAGGTTATCAGCTCAGGGCTGGATTTTATTTCTTTTTCTTTTGATGGATACCAAAAAGAAACTTATGAACAGCACCGGGTAAACTCCAATTTTGAACAAACTGTAAAAAACATCCTATATTTTTTAAACCTAAAACGCCAGCTGGGCAGTAAGACTCCCTATACCGTACTGCAGATAATGGAATACGGCCCCCAGCCCCAACCGGAAGTAAAACAGGAATTTTTTAACCGGTTTAAAGGGCTGCCCTTAAATAGAGTCATTACCAGAAAACCCCATAACTGGGCGGGATTGGTGCCAGGCGCCTTGCCTGCTAAAAAAAGCTATGTGCCCTGCACCTTTCTGTGGTATGCTCTGGTAATATTATTTAATGGAGACATACTGCCCTGTCCCCAGGATTTTGAAGCCAGGCTTAACCTGGGAAATATTAATAGTGACAGCGCAGAGGCTGTGTTTAAGGGCCAAAAGATGCAAAGACTAAGGCAAAAAATAACAGCTAAGGATATAGGCACCCTGGTTCCATGCAAGGATTGTGACCGCTTGTGGCGAAACACTTTCATGGGACTGCCCCAGGATTACCTAAAGACTTTCATAAAAGATAACTGGGGGGCAAATTAGGTGAAATCCAAGATTTTCAATATTGCTAAAGTGATAGTAAGCCTTTCCCTTATTGGGTATTTGATTTACAAATACTGGGAAGAAATAACAAATTTTTTGTCTACGGTAACTGTAAATGATATTAATTTCTGGTTCCTGTTTTTAGCTGCCTTTATGCACTTTACCGGCCTTATAATTTCAGCAGTAAGGTGGCAGATGCTGCTTAAGCTGCAGGGAGTAAACCCTTCCCTAAACTACCTTAACGGATCTTTGCTGATAGGGATTTTTCTAAATAATTTTCTACCCAGCAGCATAGGCGGGGACACCTACCGCGCTTATGATGCAGCCCAGCTTAAAAACAGCAGCTGGCCCAAGTCTATCACTGTGCTCCTGCTGGAACGGGGTACGGGGGTAATAGCCCTTATATGTTTTGTTATGCTGTCTTTGTTTTTAGGGTTTAGCCTTACCGAGCTAAATACCATATTTTTGGTGGTAATAATATTATTTGTAGTATTGGGTATTTTTTTATTATTGCTTCTAAATCCCAAGCTGCTGAAGCCCTTTAATTTCATTTTTAAAATAAGGTTTATGGCTAAGCTAAAGGATAAATTTAAAAGCATTATGGATGCCCTTACTGCTTTAAAGAATAAAAAAGTGTTAACCCTGCTTATACTATTAAGTTTTTTAATGCAGTTTAATGTAATTTTGCATTACTACTTTGCCGCCCTGGCCTTAAAAATAGATATAAGTTTTGTATCCTTTGTATTTATGGTACCCATAGTGCTGCTGGTAGCCATGATTCCCATATCTATTGGGGGCATAGGTATCAGGGAAAATACTACCGCCTATTTCTTAACCAGCTTTGGGGTAGTTGCATCTAAGGCAGCCATATTCCCCCTGCTTATTTTATTTTTGCTCCTGGCTGAATCAATTATAGGGGGAGTATTGTTTTTAATCAGAAAACCCAAGATTGCAAAAATGCGGCAGCCGGATAAAAAGTAAGCTTTTTAGGCCTTTACCAATTTGAATAATATATCTACTATTTCCGGGTCAAATTTTATTCCCGCTGCTTTTTTAATCTCTTTTAAGGCTTCACCGGACGACATGGGTTTTGGCCTTAGCTTATTGGTCATAGCATCATAGGCTTCTGCTACCCCTATTATTCTGGCGATCATGGGTATCTCTTTTCCCTTAAGGCCCTTGGGAAAGCCTGAACCATCCCAGTTTTCATGATGGCTTAAAACCCCTTCAGCCAAATCCAGAGTCCTGTTGGATAAATTTAATATCCTATACCCTATAGCCGGATGCTGCTGCCAATGCATTTTTTGTTCACCACTTAGCATATCTTCATTCAGGTTAAGGAGTTCCCTGCTTAATGCTATCTTGCCAATATCATGCAATAAACCTGCTTCCTTTAGTTTTCTAACTTCTGTATCCGGCAGCTCCATTTCTTGCCCTATGGCCTGGCATAGGTGGCTAACCGACTGGGAATGCAGTTTCTCCCGGGGGTTTCTCTCCTGCAGGGTTTCAATAATGGTATCAACCATTCCCCTATCAATATCTTCCCGGTGTAAGGTTTTTTGGTTATACATTTTAACCTCTGCATCCTTAACAATAGAATCTATATCCTGATGGGCTCCGGTTTTGGTTTCATAACCTATGGAGATACTGCCTCTAACTGCATAGGTCCTTTCCTTATTAAATTCATTTTTTATCCTGCTTATTATTTTTTCTGCTTCTTTGCCATCAGTATTGGTGAGCAGGATAGCAAATTCGTCTCCGCCCATACGGGCGACTATGTCCTGGTCCCTGCATGCATTTTTTAGTATTTCTGTAGATTTTTTGAGCAATTTATCCCCGGCTTCATGGCCAAATATGTCATTGGTTAATTTTAAGCCGTTTATATCCCCGAATATAATGGTTAGGGGGAGGTTGCCTTCATGGTCATTTTCTTTTAACTGCTGTTCAAAAAAGGCACGGTTGTAGAGCCCGGTTAGGGAATCATGCTGGCTTATATATTTTATATGTTCCTGGATTTTTTTAGACTCGGTAATATCCCAAAAAGTTATAACCGCCCCCACTATTTTCCTTTCCTTGTACTGGGGATAGGAATAGTATTCTACATCAAAGCTGGTGCCGTCTGCCTTCCAAAAGACCTCGTCATCCACATGGGTGCCTTTACCTGCCTTAATGGCTTCTACAATTTTGCATTCACTTATAGGCATTGCAGATCCGTCCCTCCGGTATCGGTGTATCTGGTAATGCATGTTTTTCCCTATAAGTTCTTCCTGGTTTTTGTATCCTAAAATTTTTATTCCGCTAGCATTACAGAAGGTGCAGTTTCCCTTCATATCAATTCCGTAAATAGCTTCAGCGGTAGAGTTTAAAATCAGTTCCAGTTTTTCTTCGTTTGCTTCCAGCTCACTGTTGGCCAGCTCTAACTTTTCCGTTCTCTCTTTTACCTTTTTTTCCAGGTTGCCTACCAGGTAACTAAGCCTGTCCGCCATAAAGTTAAAAGACCTGGATAGCTTGCCCACTTCATCATTACGAGCTACTGGAGCCCTTTGGGATAAGTCTCCCTGAGAAAATTTCTGGGTGGTAGCTATTAGTTCATTTACAGGTTTTAGCAATTTATTGGTAATAAGCAGATAGGCTAAGATAGCTGCCAGGATTGATGCCACAGCCAATATCAGGGCCAGCCTTATATTGCCAATTATCCCTGCAGTAAACAGGCTTTGAGGTACGGCAGTAATAATCATCCAATCCAATCCATTTTTATGGTATTCAATAAGGTTTATATGTAATTGTTCCCGGTCATAGTCTAGTATGAAATTATTTTCACCATTATTTGCATACTGCCCGTAGGCTTCAACCATAGCCGGTATATTTATCTGGTCTATGGTTACCCTATCAATCGTGCCGTCTTCGAGGGTATTAAAATTAGCCATGCCCAGTGAATTAGCCACCAGCTGCTTTGAATCCAGTTCTGCTATCAAGGCGTATCCATGTACATCCTTTACTATTTCTTCCAAATAGCCGTCTATATTGGACAGGATAATATGGGTTCCCAGTACCCCCTTAAGCTGTCCTTTTTGAGTGTAGATGGGATAAGCGGCAGATACGGTCAAATCATCCATAACAAAATGCTTGTATATGGGAGAGAATACCGGCCCTTGCTGTTCTTTAGCTGCCTTATACCAATCCCTGGTACGGGGGTCAAACTTACCCGCCTCCACTACCCGCTGGCCGGCTGTCATGTCTTCATTGACTTCATAGTACCAGGAGTTGCCCCCGGTTTCTGCATTATTTTTCATAATTTCTATGATATTTCCTGAATTCCTGCGGGCTCCATAGTATTCGCCAGTTTCTGTTCCAAAACTGAAACTGTAAACACCATCACTATGGTTGCTTAGAACCGAGACAAAAAATTTTTCCCTTTCAGCTTCATGGTTTAGATCTACAATTCCCTGCTCTATAAAATCATGATTTACTTCATTGATATGTAATGGGGTATTTATAAAATCATCCACTTGATTGAATATATTACTGTTCATATTTTCAGCCATATGGGTAACCGTCTGGTTGACAGAGGCCACCCAGTTAGAAAATACTATGTATCCTATCAAACCAATAGTTACCACCATTATTGATATAAATATCAAAATCAATAATGCCCTGATGGAAACCGTTTTTCTAATAGTTTTATTATTCATTTTTAATTTTAATTATACAGGGAACTTGGTTAGTCGTCTTCCCCTGCCGTTTTATCCTTATGTACTTGCAGCAAATCAACTGCCCTTTCCATGCCCAGGGGCTTGCTAAAAAGGTAGCCCTGCATATAGCCACAATTATTTTTGTTCAAATACACTTTTTATTCCTGTTGCCCTGCCTTTTAGGTTACACCAATATTGCCAAACGGTGGCCATGGCAACAATATCACCTATTAGGGCTTTGTTTAAACCAATTTTTTAATATGAATTTCAGGACATAGGCTATTAATGTATTAATGCCCCTTAGATTTGCCTTATCAGTGTATAAATTACTCTATTCTACTCTTATGGGGTTTGGCAGGAATTCCGAAAGATATATAGTCCTTAGTTTCAACAGATTTATTTACCAGGGAATAAGCACCGATTATATTTCCTTCGGCAATAGTCACCCCGTCAGTTACATTTACAGAAGCGCCCAGCCATACATTATCGGCTATGGTGATGCCCCCTTTGGAAACCAGCCCCTGTTTCCTTATGGGCAGGTCCGGTTTGCCAAAATTATAGTTTCCGCCCCCTATAAGGTACACATAGGCAGCCACCAGGACATCATTTCCTATCACTACATTGCTGTCCTGCAGGGCATGCACCAGGCTGTTTATACCAATCACCGTATTATTGCCAATATTGATATCACCGTTTTTACAGCTCAAAATTACATTTCTGGACACTATGACCCCATCGCCTATGGTAATACCCTGGTTGCTGTCACCTTTGGCATCCAGCACGCAATTGTCTTCTACCACTGCCTGGCTGCCAATTTCTATCTTACCTGGATGCCTGATGGTTATGCCCCGGCCGAATACCACATTTTTGCCTACTTTTTTAAATATGGAGGGGTAGAAAATCTTCCTTAAAGCCAACCCCAAGGCTCCCGGGGTATTGGAAAAAAGAAGGTATACCAGCTCAAACCATAAAGCTTTGGCCAAACTTATCTGGCCCCAATACAGTTCCCGGTATTTGGACAGGTTTGATTTTTTACCCTCAGTTATTTCCTGGTGAAGTTTTCCCT